>JAWOGR010000016.1:0-9840 GCA_046496625.1 Dehalococcoidia bacterium
CCCAGGAGCATCTCATAGCAGTAGTGACCCGGCACCTTCAGCACGTGGCTCTGCCGGCAGAAATCATCGATTTCAGGAAAGCACTCTCCGTATATGCAGATGACCTCCTCACCGCGGGCTTTCGCTGTCGTAATGGCCCTCCTCATGCGCTTCTTCAGGTCTTCTGGCCGCAGATGAAGGTGCGAAGGCAAGTAGGTGAGGCGCAGGTTGGGATATCTTCTCTTCAACTGCAGGCTATGGATGGCGGGTTTGAATACGGCGCAGGCGATTATTCGCGTAAGCTTCGTGGCGTTCTCTGTCGGTGTCATGTCAGGTGTCCTGTATGCCGGGATATCTTCTCACTATCTGGGACGTCAGGCTCAGGTCCAGGATTCCATCGCCGTGCTTTCTCAGTATGGAACGAACCACGTCAGTGGCACGGCTGAGCATATCAGGGCGGCCATGTTCCTCCCATACATCGAAATTGTGACGGACGCTCAACTCCGGGTAGAAGAACTCGTTCATCATATGATCGACGGTATGATCCTCCATGACATAATTGCCACCTGGGCCCACCTTTTCGATCGCATCGAATCCGAGTGTACTCTCAGTAACCTTTATGCCAGTCAACAGCCTGTGGATGATCCCGATAATCTCGTTATCGATGACATACTGCTCATAGGAGATGGAGTTCCCCGAATCGAGAATCCCGGCTGCCAGGCGTACGCAGTCCGCGCCGGCCAGGCCGGCCATCAGGCTGGATATGCTTTTCTCAACCCCTGACTGGATATCGGGTCTCTTTGCCTCGGTAAGGCCTCCCGAGACGTGAACGGGCAGATTGTATCGCTTACCCAGAAGCACGGCGGTGGCGTTCATCAGTGCCATCTCCGCCGAGCCGACGGCCAGTTCCATTCTTCGTAAGTCCATGGTCATAGGTACCGCGCTATAGACGATCCTGGCGCCCGGGCTGATTGCCTGGGCTATTGCAGCGCCGGCCAGAGCCTCAGCGTGCATCTGGGCAAGCGTACCCGCCAGCGTGGCTGGCGCCGTGGCACCGGCTATGGGCGCAGGCGCGCATATAGCCGGAATGCCGTGTTTCACGCAGAAATCGAGAATGGTCAACGTCTGCGTCTCGATAGTAAGCGGACTGATCGGGTTCGTGATCACAGAGAAGAAAGGTTTCTCGCTGAGTTTGTTCTCTCCCCCTGCGATCAGGCTGGCGAGCTCCCACGCTTGCCTGGCTCCCTCAACGCTGTCGCAGCCGCCCATAACATGCTTCGTTGTGCGGTTGAAGGCATGGTAGAAGTCGTTAAGATGGTAGTATGGCGGCGGCACGTCATGAACGTGGCAGGCGATGACGTAGAAACGAATGAAGTCCAGGTGTTGCACCAGGGTGGCGGTGTTAGCGACATCCCTTAGCATCGTGAGACGGTACCCGCCCGTCCGCATATCCAGGATGCGAAAGACCCGGCCACCATTGCCGAAGTGAACTCCGCCTTCTCCCAGGCGCAGGTCGTTTCTGCCGTCCCTGGAATGGAGTGTGAAACGGGACGGAGCATGGCTTATGATCTCGTCAAGCCAATCGCCGGCGAATCGTACCCTTTGCTGCTCATCGTCGACCTGTGCACCTGCCTTTTTCAGAATGCCCAGGTAATGAGTATCGCTGATCCTTATGCCGATGCGCTCCAGTATCCGGCGCCCTGTCCGGTCTATCTCCTCGATATCGGCACCGGCAGGCGATGCACTGTACGGTAGACCCGTCACCATTGTCGGATTATCAGTCACCTCTCAGGAGAACCTGCCGCACTGCTTCAAGGGTCTCACTCGACTTGGCATGCGGTTGGTGTTCCTCGAGAATTCTCCTTGCCTCTTTGTTGCAGCGTTTGTACAGGTCTGTGGCTCCAGCCTCCTTCCATGCATCGTATCGGGAGCGGTCCAGAAGTCCGGGCAAGAACTGGGCCTCCATGAAGTGTTCGTAGGTGTGGTCATCTGTGAGAAAGATGGAACCCGGGCCTCCGGTCCCCACCCGCTCTATCGCGTCGAGTGCCAGTGTCTGCTCGTTGACGGGAATGCCCCGGCTGAAGAAACGGCTCATCGCCACTAACTCGTCGGCCATGGTCACCATCTCAAGGGAAGATGTGTACCCGTACTCCAGAAAACCTACATCGTGAATCAGATTCGCTCCTGATAACATTCCTGTGATGATCGAGAACATAGCTTCGGCACCGGCTTGAGCGTCCATAACCTTGGCGTCCGAGGCACCGGCGAACGCCCATATAGGGAGACCGTAGATCTCGTCCCTCATGTCGGCAAGCGCCGCCTGGGTCAGACTCCACTCGGGGCAGCCGTAGGACACAACGGTTGACTTCATATCGAGGACGCTTACGTTAGGGCCAAACAGGAACGGGGCTCCTGTGCGGACCAGTTGGTGCACGGTGAGGCCGGCCAGGTTCTCAGCGATTCCCATCGCCATCGCTCCAGCAAGCGTCACCGGGGCCCCTCCACCGGCGTTGGAACCTGAAGGAAGGCAGATCGGTATCTTGTGTTGGGCACAGAAGATGAGCTTCTCCATGACGTTGTAGGGGAAACGCAATGGGCTTATAGCCTCAGAGTAGTTGAGTAAGAAGGGCTTGCGTTGGAGGTTCTCCTCACCTGCAGCTACGTGGCATGCGATCTCATGTATCCTGGCGATGTCTTTGCCACTGTCTGCGATGAACACCATAGGTTTGTTGGTGTTTCTTACCATCTCTGCGAAGGCATAGACGTAGATGTCCTCGACCGGCACGTCTTCAGGGTTGGCCATAGACATGGCAAAAGACATGTTCTCCAGTCCGTCGACGAGCCGGGCAAAATTGGCGACGTCTCTCAGGACGGTACGCCGGCGCTCGCCAGTCTCCAGGTCCACAGTGAATGTGGCATCAGAGCCTGTACCATAGAAAGAGTTGCCGCTCACAAGCTGCATTGCTGCGTTGCCCTGCTGGTCATAGAGGTCGATCTGACGGGGTGCCGACTTGATGGATTTCTCCACAATGGGGGCAGGGAGCTTGACCCAGTTGGGTTCAGAAACCTTAGCACCGGCGTCAGCCAGCATACTCAGAGCAACAGGATGCTCCATCTTGAAGCCTATTCTCTCCAGTATCTCAAGCGCCGCAGTGTGGATCGCCCGTGCCTGTTCACGGTTGAGTACTGTCATGCGTGGTTGCTGGGTGGCCACCTGTAATGGTTTCATATCTGACTCCTTCTGCCCAGAGTTCAGCCCGGCTACTGCTCGATCGCGAGCAATTCCTTTGCCTTGATCACGGCGGATCCAGCATCAGATGCGTAGGAGTCCGCCCCGATCTTCTGAGCATATTTTTCGGTCACCGGCGCTCCGCCGATAATGACCTTTACCTTCTTCCTCACCCGGGCCCTATGCAATGCCTCGATGGTGTCAGCCATCGCAGGCATGGTGGTGGATAGCAGTGCCGACATACCCAGGATATCCGGCTGCATCTCCTTCGTCTTCTCAACAAAGTGTTCCGGCGGAACATCTACTCCCAGATCGATAATGGTGAATCCCGCACCTTCCAGCATCATCGATACAAGGTTCTTGCCGATATCATGCAGATCGCCCTTGACGGTGCCCATAAGTACCGTTCCCTTTGAGACTACGTCGCCCTCCCGAAAGAAAGGCTTAAGCAGGTGCGTGCACTCCTGCATCGTCTTTGCAGAGCGCAGCATCTGAGGGACGAATATAAGCCCCTTTGAGAACCTGTCACCCACCTCATTCATGGTGGCGATCAGCCCCCTGTCGAGGATTTCCTGTGCGCTCGTGCCTGCGTCCAGCGCTCTCTGTGTTTCGGCTAATGCCATCTTGACGTCTCCCTTGCTGACGGCATCGGCCAACGCCTTGAAATTACTCATACTCAACCTCCTTGTACTATTCCCGACAGAATCCCGGCCAATCGATTCTCACGCCATTATCCGACCGCTTTGGTACGCGTCTATGAAGTTTCCGCAGTATTCGTCTCTTCCCAGGAGCATCTCCACTGTGAGCAGTGTTGCCATCAACTGCCCGTCAGTCGGGTCCATGATGACGGCAGAAAGACCGTATGCAATACAGAGAGACATGAAATTGCGGTTGATCAGACGTCGCTCTGGAAGGCCGAACGAGATGTTGGAGAGGCCGCAAATGGTGTTCACGCCCGGATGGCCGTCCATGATTCTTCTGATGGCTCCGAGCGCAGCTATGCCCATGTTGGTGTCAACAGACACAGGCTGGATCAGCGGGTCCACATAGATCTTCTCAAGGGGAAATCCTTGGTCGATGAGTCTGGTGACGAGTTCGGAGCCCACTTCCACTCTTTCGTCTGTGGTTACCGGCATCGAGGTCCTGGCCATACATAGAGCGACCACAGAGCAGGGGTGGTCTGTGATCACCGGCATCAGTGAGTGAAACCGCTCCTCCTCCAGGGATATCGAGTTGATCAAGGGTTCGCCCTTGTGGAGTTTCATTGCCTCCGACAGTGCCACAGGATCAGGGCTGTCAAGGCTTAAGGGCAGGTCAATCTCCCGCTGCACCGTCTCGGTCAGCCAGCACAGACAATCGACCTCCTGGTCGACGAAGGTTCCAGCGTTAACATCGATGTAATGAGCACCGGCCTCAGCCTGCTCGCGAGCCATCTGAGCGATGAATGCGACGTCCCGGTTGGCTACCGCTTGTTCCACGGACTTCCGGCTCGTGTTGATCTTCTCGCCTACGATAATCACTGCCCACTCTTACCCAATCAGGCTGGTACCTTCTGGCATCTCAGCTGACTGCATCGATAGCACCAACATAATTGTAGCAATCTATAATCGGCGTATGCAAAGTTGGTGAGAGTGCTGAGACATGGTTGCGGCAGATGCTTTATTAGGGAGGCAGGTGCTCCAGTCAGAAGCCGACCTCGACCTTGACCCCACGTGGGGTGAATCTGTGCTCTATATATGCCAGGCTGGTACTCAGAATAATGGCTATGGCTGCTACCGGGGCAGCGCCCTGGAGTGTGATGAGCGGGACTCTCATGTTTACACCGGCAATTATGATGCGGCCCAGACCCCCGGCGCCCACGATGGCAGCCAGAGCCGCGGTGCCCACAAGTATGACCGTGGTAATCCTTATGCCGGCCATTATGACCGGCAGTGCCAGCGGCAGCTCTATCCTCCTCGCGATTTGACCTCGGGTCATTCCCATCCCCCGGGCAGCCTCCAGGACTCCCGGGCTGATGTTGTTTATGCCTGCACAAGTATTGCGCAAAATGGGAAGCACCCCCCAGGTAACCAGGGCGAAGAGCGCCGGGTGGACGCCGAACGCCTGAAAGCCCAGAGCTTTGAAGAAAGGCACGCTAAGAATGGGCACCATAATAGCTATCACGCCCATGCTGGGGATGGCCATCCCTGCACTGACGATACCCATCACCGGAGCGGCCAACCGCTTGAGGCCTGAACGGGTGACCAGTATCCCCAAGGGCACCGCGATAAGGGTGGCTATCAGCACCGACGGGAACACGAGATCCAGTAGATGGACACGGGTTTCCTTCAAGATATCCTCATAGGCAAAGGGTCTGTAGATGCCTATGCTGTCCATTTCGGTGACCCAAATCATGAGTCCCATAGAGACAGTCAAGAAAGAAACGAAGATTATCCACCGCTTCACTCGCCCTCTCCCCCCTGGCCGATCTTGACCAATGCCTCACGTATAGCGTCAAAGTTAAGCATTCCCATCAGCCTGTTATCGCGATCCACAACGGCCAGGCTGTTCAGCCCGCTGCCCAACATGAGGGATATTGCTTCATTTAGAACAGCATCTACCGGCGTCGTCGCAGAAGGACTCATGACCTCCTTGGCGCTCTCTGCGCGGCCCAGATCACACGTGTTAACTCTGCCCAGTAGCCTTCCGTCGTCGTCAACCACCGCTAACCAGTCAACTCCCTCTCGCTCCATCCTGGCTCGAACCGCGCCGGCGTTCTCGTCGGGCTTTGCCGTGGGCGCAGAGTCCGTCATAATCTCCTTCACCCGGAGCAATTGCAGCCCTTTGAGCGCGCGGTCCGCGCCGACGAAATCCTCCACAAACTCGTTCTCGGGCCTATACAGTAACTCGGCAGGAGTACCGTACTGCACCAGTCGCCCTTCGTTCATCAGAGCTATCTTGTCTCCCATCTTGATCGCCTCGTAGATATCATGGGTCACAAATATGATGGTCTTCTTCAACACCTCTTGTATCCTCAAGAACTCACCTTGCAGTCTCACCCTGGTTATAGGATCAATGGCTCCGAAGGGCTCATCCATCAGCAGTAGCGATGGGTCGGCTCCCAGGCATCGGGCCACTCCTACCCGCTGTCGCTGGCCGCCGGAGAGCTCGCTGGGGTACTTATCCTTGAACTCGCCCGGGGGCATTCCCATCAGCTCAAGGAGTTCCTCCGCCCTCTCGACCCGTTTCGCCTTGGGCCAGTGCTTCAGCACCGGGACCGTCTCTATGTTCTGCTGCACCGTCATGTGGGGGAAGAGACCTATATCCTGGATGGCATAGCCGATACTCCTTCGCAGTTCGTCTTCATTAAGTTCGGTGTTGTCTCTGCCATCTATGTATATGTGTCCCTCGGAGATGGGGATAATGCGGTTTATCATCTTCATGGTTGTGGTCTTCCCACACCCTGAAGGGCCCAACAGTACACACAACTTGCCGTCGGCCACCTCCAAACTTACCTCTGTCACGGCCCGGGTCCCGTCGGGATAGACCTTGCTCACTCTGTCCAGCTTGATCACGACTTAGCCCTCCTCTTTAACCCCTTGGGTGTAACCCATCTTTCCACCCGGTGCATAAGAACGTCAGCCAGGATACCGATGATGGATACGGTGACAGCTCCCACGATGATCAAATCCATCCGAGATTGTCTAAGCCCCCAGCGTATGGGCATTCCCAGCCCACCCGCGCCAATAATGGCGGCAATGGCGGCAATGGCAATGGTTGCTACCACCGACGTCCTCACGCCGGCCATAATCACCGGGAAGGAGAGGGGCAGCTTGACCTTGAACAGGAGTTGCCTCTCACTCATTCCCATGCCTCTCCCCGCCTCTATTATGGCCGGGTCGACCCCGCGAATGGCGGTGTAGGTGTTGCGCAGTATAGGCAACTGGGCGTAGATAACCAGGGCAATGATAGAGGGGAGACGTCCCAGTGCCGGCAAATCTAGACTACTAAGAATGGCCATCAGAAACCCGAACAGTGCTATGCTGGGAATGGTCATCACTATCTCGGCCATGTAGAGCACTATATCAGCAAGGGCCTCTCTAACTCTGCCCCTGCCGCTGATATAGATCCCCAGGGGCACACCTATAACAATTGCTATGGCACAGGCGATACCCACCATCTCAAGGTGTTCGGCCGTCCAGGCCCAGACCTTGTCAGGTCTTCCGGCCCAGATTTTCCAGGCATCTCTCATTGTGGTATTCCCAGGGAAGGGGGTTGATAAAGCCTGCTGGGGATAGCCGGAGTAGCGCCCCGTGAGTGGGGGCGCTACTCCGGCACCAAGCCATTCTAATCCATCTCGCGGTAAAGCGCCGCCAGATCGGATAGGGTCACAAGGTCGTGATCTGCCACGAACTCAGGCCATGACGCAAAGGCATAGGTGTTGTTGTTCCAGATGGGGTCCAGCCAGATTATGTTGTAGTCGTCTTCATCTCCGGCCTGCACAAACCCGTAAATATCGTTGTTATCCCACCCCGGTACATACTCCTCGCCGAAATGCACCATCCAGGCTGTCCCGGTATACTCGGCTATGACATCAAGCTCGCCCGTCTCCATACCATCTCTGAGGGCCGCAGTGGAGAGGCCATCTACCAGCGTGACATCGAAGCCATGGGCCTCAAGAACCTGTGCCATCAACTCACCGACAATGAGCTGTTCGGTAAAGCCTTTGGATCCCACAGTTATGTCAACACCTTTCGGGTCTGGTGTTGGGTCTGGTATCAAGCCGTGGTCAGTCAAGTACTCGGTCGCAACCTCATCGGGCCACATATCCATAAAATCCACCATGTGATTTAGCTCCTGCCAGATTGCCTGCGCCTCACCCACTAGCGCGGGCGTCGCGCTTTGGCCTCCGCCGGGGAAGGTCGCCACCAGCTCGTTGAGGATGTCGGCGATTTCCGGATGCTCGTCCAGAACTTCGCCCCTGACCGAGGGGGTCATGTCATAGGGCGGGAAGAAAGACAGGTCGTCCTGATATACGTGCCAGCCCAGCTCAGCCATCCAGGAATCGGTGGCAAAGACCATACCCACATCGACTTCCTTCTCCTTCAGAGCGGTCAGGGTTAACCCCGCCTCTACTACAAGCAGGTAGTCCCGGTTGTACGTGAAGCCGTAATGCTCCTCAAATGCCTCCCGGCCATCCGGGCGAATATCCCATTCGTCGGTGATAGTCGTCCTTATTGTTAGCTCAGGGTCTGTTACCTCGTCGGTGCACCCTGGGACCAAGACGCCGACGCCGACGGTGAGGGCTAAGACCAGGCAGATAATCAACAGTTTTCGCATGATAATACCTCCTTTTGTTTTCTGCATAGGTGAAGACAGTTCGAACGGGAATCCCGATCCTTCACGCGCCCCACTTCCCTTCTGTGATCGCTCAGTTCAGGTTTGTCACCTCATATCTCACCCCCTCCGCTCGCTGTTCATGACAACAGCAGTGTTATGCGGCGAACTGCGGCGCTGATTCTAGCCTATACTACTGAGTGCGGTTGTGTCAAGCTTTTCACCTGCGCTGTAACTCACAGGGTTGACACAGGGATAGGGGCGTCGCGCGTAATCTCCTCCGGTGTGTGCAAGCTATAATTCAGGGATCATGGGATGAGGACTGATCGTCTTTTCGGGACGCTTATCGACTGTATCGCGCTATGTGGACCTGCGCCATGTGATGATCATCCAGGATGGAAGTGGCATGTCTGGCAGCTGTCCTGCAAAACGGACAGGCTCCTACTCCGCGCAGACAAGTTGACTTGAGCTTCTGCGAAAGGTTAGAATTCTGCGTCCGGGATGAAAGTTGCTGTAAGCGGCAAAGGAGGCGTTGGCAAGACAATGCTGGTAGCCCTCCTTTCTACTATACTCCATGAATCCGGATACTCCGTTCTGGCAATCGATGCCGATCCCAATCCCACTCTGGCAATCGCACTTGGCTTTCCCGACCCGGATAGGATAGCCCCCATATCCGAGATGGGGGATTTGATCGAGGAAAGGACCGGTGCGCGGCCCGGTCAGGCGGCACCCTACTTCAAGATCAACCCGAAGGTGGATGACATACCGGAGAAGCACTGGGTCGAGCATAACGGGATAAGGCTGATGGTGATGGGCCGGTTGAAGAAGGGGGGTAGCGGGTGCTATTGCCCTGAGAACGCCTTGCTGGAAGCGCTGGTTGCCCACCTGCTGCTTAGAAGAGACGAGGTGGTGATAATGGACATGGAGGCGGGGGTGGAGCATCTGGGGAGGGCTACTGCGAAGGCGGTGGACGAACTGATTATAGTGGTGGAGCCCGGCAGAGGAAGCATTGACACGGCTTTCAGGATCAGGGAACTGGCAAGGGACATCGGGGTGGATGGCGTTAAGGTGGTGGCGAACAAGGTGCGCAGTGGGCGGGACAGGGAATTGTTGCTGGCGGCCATGCCCGACTTCGAATTCCTGGGCTTTATTCCCTACGACCAGAGCGTGATCGAAGCTGGACTTGGCGATTTGCCCATCAGAAGTGCGTCGCCAGAGGTGATCAGCCAGTTGAAGGACATCGCGACGCGGCTCAGCACCGGCCGGTAGCTGGTTGGCGTGCAGCCGATCGCTGTGACAGACGAAGAAGGAGGTCT
>JAWOGR010000058.1:0-6064 GCA_046496625.1 Dehalococcoidia bacterium
GGCCATAGTCCCAAACAGCGGAGGTGCGGCAGTGCGTCCGGTAACGGACACCCTTAGGAGGCCGAAGAACTCTCTGGTTTTAAGTCCTAACTCGCCCGCTGGCAGGCGAGTTAGGACTTAAAACCAGAGAGTTCTTCGGCCTCCTAAGGGTGTCCGTTACCGGACGCACTGCAGCACCTCCGCTGTTTGAGACTATGGCCGTGTTAGGTAAGGCGACATGCCTGAAACGGCTGGTCGCCGCGCTTAGTCTGACCTCCACCTCTCTCTAGGTGACAGGGCTGGGCTTGCCCTGACGCTTCCCTCAGACCTCCTTCCAGAAACGGGCGAAGGCCGACAAATCGCGCATATATGCCCACAGGTATTGACAAGTGTTACGTATTGTAGTAACAATATACTTGGTGTAGCAGACACCAAAAGGAGGGCACGATGGCGACAGCTTATTGCATGAAGTGCAGGAAAAAGGTGGAGATGAGGAACCCACTGAGGGTCACCCTCAAGAACGGCAGACCGGCGACACGCGGTGTGTGCCCGGTATGCAGCACAAAGGTATTCAGAATAGGCAAGGCCTGAGTATCTCCTCTACCACTTTAGTCTCGACACGCATTCAGAAGAGTCGGAACTGCGAGAGGAGTTCCTCTTGTTTGCGTGAGATCCACCCGGCAAGCGGGACGGGTCTTGGCGGGATGAAGCGTCCCCAATAGGTGTTGCGGCCTCCCTGAGGGCGGTTGCGCCCAAAGAGGCAGAGAGACCGGTCGTGGACTCGCGGCCACTCCGTCTGTAGTTCATCGTTCTCGGCAAGAGTCCCTTCACTCGTCGCCACCTGCGATCGCCTCCCGACCGCCCAAGGGTTTTCAATCCACCTCGAATTGAGGTAAACTTGAGCAAGCATGACTCAGAACTACACTCCTCGGGACATCGACAAGAAATGGCAACATAGGTGGGAGACCGATGGCCTTTACGAGGTAAAGGGTAACAGCGGTCGCCCGCAGTTCTATGCCCTCACAATGTTCCCCTACACTTCAGGAGATCTGCACATCGGCCACTGGTACACCAAAGCCCCTTCGGACGCCTACGCCAGATTCAAGAGGATGCAGGGCTATGACGTGCTTCATCCCATGGGATTCGATGCCTTTGGTCTGCCTGCTGAGAACGCCGCCATCACCCACGGCATCCACCCCTATGATTGGACAATGGCGAACATCGAGAACATGCGACGGCAACTCAAGAGCATGGGGTCGATGTACGACTGGAAACGCGAGGTAGTCACCTGCCTGCCCGAATACTACAGATGGACCCAGTGGTTCTTCCTCAAGCTTTACCACGCCGGGCTCGCCTATCGGGCTGAGGCAGCGGTCAACTGGTGCCCCAGATGCCAGACAGTACTGGCCAACGAGCAGGTCGTAGGCGATGGCTCCTGTGACAGGTGCGGAACGGCCGTCACCAAGAAGGCCCTTAAGCAGTGGTTCTTCAGGATTACCAGGTACGCTGAGGAACTCCTCGACTATGGCGATCTGGACTGGCCGGAACGCATCAAGGCCATGCAGAGGAACTGGATCGGGAAGAGCGAGGGCGCTGAGATATCCTTCCGCCTCCAGCACCCCTCGACAGAGCAGCAGGAGATCAGGGTGTTTACCACCCGGCCTGATACTGTGTTTGGGGCGACGTTCTTTCTACTCGCTCCGGAGCACCCTCTGGTTGCTCACCTCACCACTCCTGAGCGTAAGACTGAGGTGGAACAATACGTCTCCTGGTGCAGGCAGCAAACCGAGTATGATCGGCTGGCGCTGGGCAGGGAGAAGACGGGGGTCTTCCTGGGGAGCTACGTTATCAATCCGGTCAGCGGAGAGAGTGTTCCTGTCTGGATCACCGATTATGTGCTGCCTACTTACGGAACAGGGGCTGTAATGGCTGTTCCTGCTCACGACGAGCGGGATTTCGAGTTTGCCAGAAAGTTCGATCTGCCAGTGCGAACGGTCATCGCACCACCCGACTGGTCAGGGGAGGAACCCTCCGAGGCATACACCGGGCCGGGCACGATGGTGAACTCGGGGAGCTTCAGCGGTCTGGCGAGCGAGCGAGGTTATGAGGCAATCTGTGCCTTGCTGGAGAAGGAGGGGCGGGGCAAGAGGACTGTCATATACCGTCTTCGGGATTGGCTTATCTCCAGGCAGAGGTACTGGGGAGCGCCCATACCCGTGGTTCATTGCCAGAAGTGCGGCATAGTTCCGATCCCCGATGAGGATCTGCCCGTCCTGCTACCACCCGACGCCGAGTTCAAGCCGACCGGAGAATCTCCTCTTAAGTACTCGGAGAGTTTCGTCAACACCGCCTGCCCCGGGTGCGGCGGCCCGGCACAAAGGGAAACCGATACCATGGACTCATTCGTGTGCTCGTCCTGGTATTTCTTGAGATACACCAGTCCCGAAACCATGGATGCTCCATTCGATGATGCCCTGGTGAAACACTGGCTGCCTGTGGACTTGTACACCGGGGGCGCCGAGCATGCAGTCATGCATCTCTTCTACGCCCGTTTCTTCACTAAGGCGTTGAGGGACATCGGTCTGATCGACTTTGACGAGCCTTTCACCCGCCTGTTCAACCAGGGGATTATAGTCTATGGTGGAGGCAAGATGAGCAAGTCGAAGGGGAATGTGATTTCCCCCGATGATTATGTAGCTGAGTGTGGCGCGGACGCCGTGCGCGGGTATCTGATGTTCATCGGCCCCTGGGAACTGGGGGGAGAGTGGAACGACAGTGGGTTGGTCGGCATCAGTCGGTGGCTGAACAGGGTGTGGAGCCTGTTGACAGCGGACTATCGCCCGAGTAACGGAGCTACGTCCGATGGGGAGCATGAGCGGGAGTTCCGCCACATGCTGCATAAGACGATCAAGAAGGTTGCTGCCGACCTGGAGAGACTCCGCTTCAACACTATGCTCGCCAGCCTGATGGAGTTGACCAACTATCTGTCGAAGATTAGGGAGGCAGGGGCAGTCCCGGATTCGCTGTGGAGAGAGGCAACTCGCACTTTGCTGCTTCTCCTGGCTCCCACCGCCCCTCACCTATCCGAAGAACTGTGGGCCAGGACCGGTCACACGTATAGCGTTCATACTCAGGCATGGCCCGAGTACGATGAAGAGCTTGCCCGTGAAGAGGAGATCACACTGGCCATTCAAGTGAACGGCAAGCTGCGCGATAAGGTGGTCGTGCCGGCGTCCATAACCGAGGCAGAGGCCAGACAACTGGCACTCGGTAGAGAGCGTGTAAAGGTGTACATCGATGAAAAGAGGCTGAGCAATGTCATCTATGTCCCGAAGCGGGTTGTCAACATTGTGCTAGCGCAGTAAGGAGAGTATGACGAAAACGGAGAAGAGCATGAAGATAGCATTCATCGGCGGTGGCGCTATGGGTGAAGCGATGATCAGGGGCATTCTGACGAATCATGTGGCTTCACCACAGGACCTGGCGGTCAGCGACGTAAGTGCCGGGCGGCGCGAATCGCTGAAGAAGGAATACGGCGTGACCACGGTAGATGACAACAGAAAGGCCGCCGAGAATGCCGACGTGATCGTCCTGGCGGTGAAGCCACAGAATCTGCACCAGGTATCGGAAGACCTCAAGTCGCCGGCCCCGGGACAGCTAGTGCTGTCGATATTGGCCGGGGGCACTCTGTCCAAGCTATGCCAGGACTTCAATCACTCTGCAGTTGTTCGGGCTGCGCCCAACATGCCGGCACAGATCGGGATGGGTATAACCGTCTGGACCGCAACCTCTGAGACCAGCGACAGACAGAAAGAGTTAGCTCAGACCGTTCTGGGTGCTCTGGGCAAAGAAATCTTTGTGGCCGAAGAGAAATACCTTGATATGGCCACCGCACTGGGCGGCAGCGGAGCTGCTTATGTCTTTCTCTTCATAGAGGCATTTATCGACGCCGGTGTTCATGTCGGCTTGCCCCGGCACATAGCTTATGAGGTTGTGCTGCAGACCGTGATGGGCTCGACCTGCTCTGTGCAGAAGATGGGCAAGCACCCGGCCGAGTTGAAGAACATGGTGACCTCGCCGGGAGGAACGACGACGGAGGCCCTCCTCCAGCTGGAGAAGGGAGCGTTCCGTTATCTCCTCATGGAGGCCGTTGCTGCGGCTCACGGGAAAGCTCAGCGCCTTTGAGGATTGGTATATATGGATTCTTGTATTGAGTATCGCAACTGCCCGTGCTGCGGACAGGACGATTTCGAGGTGGTCTTCGAGTCCAACATGAAGGCCGAAGACTTCACGGAGATGGTCGACAGTGTCTACATGATACCCGGGACGAAGTGGGGAAGGCATGTCAAATGTCGGAACTGCCACCTGACCTATGTCAATCCTATTGAGAAAGCGAGCAAGATCGACGAGGACTACTCTAATCTGGACAGCAACGACTCCTCCATCGTTCGAACCAGTCGTTTACGCGCAGCTAGGTCCCAGGTGAAGTTGATTGACAAATATGCAGATGGCACCAGTCTTCTGGACATAGGTTGCGGGGAAGGATTCTTCCTCTTTACTGCCTCAAGGGCCGGCTTCGCTGCAAAAGGGGTTGAACTGTCCCATAGTGCTGCGGAGTATGCGAGAAGAGAATTCAACTTAGATGTAAAAGCAGCCCATCTTGCAGAACTGCGGTTTCCCGATGACTGCTTTGACGTTGTTACCCTGTGGCAGGTCCTGGAGCACGTGCCCTACCCTCTTGAGCTTCTAAGAGAAGTCCGCCGGATACTCAAGCCCGGAGGACTGCTGGTAGTGGCAACTCCGAACTACGGAGGGGTACTATCGAAGGTCTTTGGGAGAAGATGGTGGGAGATCAGGAGGATTCACATCACCCAGTTCAACAGAGAGACGCTTATACATATGCTTCAGACCGCTGAGTTTAGAGATCTATCTGGTGTTACTTACAGAGAGTGCGTTAGCCTCCCTATGATAGTTACGCAAGTGTCAAAATACCTTCACTCACATCAGCGATTCAAGGCTTTACGGAATCCTAGCTCCATCCCAGGCAGAATCGCGGATAAGATACAAATCGCATATCCGTCGAAGCTCAACTGCTCAACCGTAATAGGTTTCAAGTCGTGACAGCGATTCGCTCTATAGCGGGCTGATCATCACTCCAGCAGCCTCCTATAGGCGCTGTTCACGATCCGCCCCAACACCTGGCGGGGAGAAGTAACCTTCCCTGCCAAGAAAGGCTCGGAGTATCTCAGGTCCTCTTCGATGATTCGTGTCCCGAGTTCCTGTATCAGAGACTGATTCCTGCTTACCAGGTTCAGGTCATCGTAGAAACGAAACCCGAAGGGATCGAAGTTACAGGATCCGAAGCAGGCCATCTCTCCATCTACTAGCATTACCTTGGCATGGGTCATGCCGCCGTTCTTGTTGTACAGAGAGACACGTATGTTGTTCTTAGCAGCCAGGTTCACCAGGTATTTCTCAATGTGCGTCGTCAACCATAGTGAATGGCGATGTATGTTGTTCCTCTTGGGGTATATCACAGACACGGACACCCCCCTGCTAGCAGCCGCAAGCAGTTTCTCGAATACTGCTCCACCGATGTACGGACACTCTATGAAAACGGAACTGCGGGCGTTGTCTATAGCCTGGAAAATATAATCCCTTAGAACCTTACTCTCTCCGACATTACCAAGCAGGAAGTCCCCGTTCGAAGACATCGGGTAGCTTGCCGGTCGGCCGCGCCATGTCGAGTCGAAATCCTCCGCAATATCCTTCACAACGCTTCCACTTATCCCGACGGCAAAGTCGTGCCAGGCGAAGTTATGCTCACTCAGGTTGAAACCGCCAAGGTAGGCCGCCTCACAATCAACTACTACTATCTTCTTATGGTTTCTCCTCAGTAGAGCCAGCCCATGAAACCTGTTGTTTATCTCCAGGATCTGCACACCACCGTCTCTCATCTGGGCAATCATCTTCTTTGTCCGAGCGAACTCCTTCCTGACTGCCCTGAACTCCTCCGGTCTGCACGTAGGGAAACGTACTGGACGGTCACTCACTATCAGTTGATAGTACCCGTCCAGTATCAGCC
>JAWOGR010000047.1:0-8135 GCA_046496625.1 Dehalococcoidia bacterium
GAGCTTCCCGATGGCAAGCAGGCCGATGACTTCCTGGCCGAGTTGTGCCGGCAGGGCCTTGAGAAGCGTTACAGTCAGCCCGAGCCGGCCGTCAGGGATCAGCTCACTCACGAACTCGATGTCATTCGCAAGACCAGGTTTGCCGATTACTTCCTCGTGGTCTGGGACATAATCCGCTTTGCCAGGGAACGAGGGATACACTGCGGCGTCCGTGGAAGCGCTGCCGCCAGCCTGGCCCTGTACTGCCTGGAGGTCAACGATATCGACCCTCTGCCCCACGGTCTGGTCTTTGAACGCTTCCTCAATGTGGAGCGCACCGAACTCCCCGATATCGACCTCGACTTTCAGGATGACCGCCGCGATGAGGTCTTCGCCTATGTTAACGAGAGGTATGGCTCCGACCACGTCGCCCAGATCATCACTTTCGGCACCCTGGGGGCTCGTGCCGCGATCAGAGATACCGGACGTGCCCTGGGCATGCCTTACGCCCAGGCCGACCGGGTAGCACGGCTCATCCCCACGGAGCTTACCATCACGCTGGATAGAGCCTTACAGCAGAGCAGAGAGCTCCATGACATCTACCATCAGGATGAGGAGATACGCAGACTGGTGGACTCGGCCAGGAAGCTGGAGGGCGTGGTCAGGCACGTCAGCACCCACGCCGCAGGAGTGGTCATCTCCCACGATCCGTTGATCGAGCATGTGCCGCTACAGCCGCTGGGAAGAGGCGACTCACGACAGGTGGGGGTCATCACCCAGTTCCACATGTGGAACATCGCCCGCCTGGGATTGTTGAAGATGGATTTCCTGGGTCTGTCCAACCTGACCATCATGGCCAGAGCAAAGGAGATAATCGCCAGAAATCGCGGGGAGTCCATCGATCTGGAGCAGATACCTCTCGACGACGCACGTACCTTTGAGCTGCTGGCTTCCGGTGAGACCAGGGGCGTCTTTCAGCTGGAGGGTACAGGGATGCGTCGCTACATAAAGGAACTGAAACCCACAAGTTTCAGCGACATTGCAGCGATGGTTGCGCTGTACCGCCCCGGACCCATGGAACAGCTCCCCACCTTCATCAAGGCTAAGCAGGGCGTTGCCCCTATCCACTATCCCCATCCTACGCTGAAGGAGATCCTCAAGGAAACCTATGGTGTTATCGTTTACCAGGAGCAGGTGATATTCATAGCCCGCGCGCTGGCCGGTTACAGTCTGGGCCAGGCCGACATCTTCCGCAAGGCCATGGGCAAGAAGATTCCCGAGGTTATGAAGAAGGAGGAGCAGAGTTTCATCTCCGGGGCCGAGAAGAACGGCATATCACGGAAGCTGGCAAAGGAGATATTCGCGCTGATCGAGCCCTTCGCAGGCTATGCCTTCAACAAGGCCCACAGCGTTATGTACGCGCTCATCGCCTACCGCAACGCCTATCTCAAGGCAAACTACCCTATTGAGTACATGGTGGCTGTCCTCGACACTTACTACGACAGCACGGATAAGGTTCACTCGGCGATTGCCGAATGCCGCAGGCTCGGTATCAAGGTGCTGCCCCCCGATATCAACAATAGCCATGCCGGCTTCGCCATAGAGAGCGTCGACGGGGAGGAGGCAGCAATCCGGTTCGGGCTGGCGTCGGTCAAGAACGTCGGCTCCTCGCCCATCGAGCACATCGTATCCGCCCGTGAGGCCGGGGGCGGGTTCACCTCCATCGAGGATTTCTGCTATCGGATCGACCTCCGTCATATCAACAAGAAGGTACTGGAGAGCCTGATCAAGGCCGGCGCCTTTGATTCGCTGGGCACCCGGAAGACACTACTCGAGTCCCTTGGCAGGGATATCTCGGTCGCCCAGGCGAGGCAGAGAGCCAGGGAATCGGGACAGGTCAGCATGTTTGATGCTCTGCCGGAGGGTGCCCCCGCACCGCCCATCGCTCAACGTCAGACGGGCGACGAGGTACCGACTCAGGAGAAACTCGTCTGGGAACGAGAACTGCTGGGAGTCTACTTCTCGCGGCCTCTCGACGCACTTGTGGGAGACGTATCTTCCAGGGACACCTTATCGTGTGGAGAGATCACGATGGAACTGATCGACCGGGCGGTGAAGGTGACGGGCATAGTGGTGTCGGTGCGTCAGGCTTACACCCGGGACCGCCGTCCTTTTGTAGTGGCCTCCATTGAAGACCTGGACGCCAGCATCGAGGTCATCGCCTGGCCCCGGCTGTACGAGAGCACCCAGAGCCTGTGGCAGGCAGGCAACATGGTCACGGTCAAGGGCACGGTGAAGGTGAGGGACGGCGAGGTCAAGCTGAACTGCGATGATGTGACACTGCTTCCCGCCCGGCAAGAGGTGATGAAGGAGCCCGATCGCCGCCACGTCATGATAGACATCAACCAGTCGGAAGACTCAGAGAAGGACGTAGAGCGCCTGCAAATGGTTGTGGACTCCCTCAAGAGCTATCCCGGGCAGGATACCGTTTCTCTGATTGTTGTCAGCGACGGCCATGCAACCCGGCTGGATATGCCTGCTATGACCGTGAACTACTGCCCCGAGCTGGCCGCCCGACTGGCCGACATCGTAGGCGAGGGCAGCTTTCACGTTGGGCCCTAGACCGTGATTCCCAGCGCTAATAGATATCACGGCTTACCCGTCCCGTCCCTGTCGACTGGAGCAGGTGAAGTAGCTGCCGCCTGTTGTCATCCTAGTCCAGACTGAACGGAGGATACCTGTCCGTTATCAGCAAGAATGCGTATGCTCCGACCCTCAGCGACCATCGGTACACACCGACCACGAAGTCAAAGAGAGTCCTGGGATAGCGGCCCGTAAACAGGATGGCAAACCACGCTATCACCACGCAGACGAAGGCTGCAA
Organism: Dehalococcoidia bacterium; assembly: GCA_046496625.1. Classification (GTDB taxonomy): domain Bacteria; phylum Chloroflexota; class Dehalococcoidia; order GIF9; family AB-539-J10; genus RBG-13-51-36. Next base: position 2,863 of record JAWOGR010000047.1, read on the forward strand.
TCCCCAGGAAGACGAGGATGATGTAGTGAGGGATGGCCAGGAGCCACTTGACCAGCGGCAGCGCACGGTCAAGGTCGTTCGCAGCATCCGGGTACGGGAACTCGATGTGGACCGACTGCTCCTCGTCGGTGGACGGGTATACATCTGTGAGCAGACTGATATATGCTGCTACACGGTTGACGAATCTGATCAGGGCCAGGTTCCAGTCGAACCACCACCTCGGGTACTTCTGCCGGAAGAGGATCATGAGCAGCACTGGCAGAAAGAGGATGCCTCCCGCCCCCCACTCCCAGCTGAGGCCGGACGGCATGCCCAGATCGCTCATGCCCCCTGCTACCAGTCCCAGGACTATGGCGATGGGGATCACCGTGAAGATCCTGAAGAACGTGGTCAACCTGTTAAGGGGTCTATCCGGGTAGTCGATTGTCAGAGTCGCGGGGTAGTCGGGCCTCTTTGGTGGAGTTGTAGTTTCCATATTGCTGATACCTCCTTCGATTCAATCAAGCATACTACGTACTCCCCTGGAGCGCAACAGACAGCGGTCAGGGGACGGGACAACTGAATCATGATAGGCCTGATCGCCTCGTCCCCCCGGACACCCATCATTCAGTTAAGGGGAAGAGCCTTTACCGGAATCCGCTAAGTCCCGTCGGTCTTTCTGTAGGCCACGTAGAGATCGGCCTCCAGCATCTGGTCATCCCGGAAGAAGTGGTGGGTGAAGTAGATGTTGCCTTCATCGTCCAGAGACGGCTCGCCTGCGAACTGGTAGATTATCAACTCCGGCTCCTGCCACTCTTCGTCCACCTTCTTCGATCTGAAGATGGCCGGTGTCCCCATGTAGGTTCTGTTAAACCACAGCTCGTTGCCGTCCTGAGTGACGAACGGCCAGCCCTCGTTCTCAGGTGTATTCACGGCCTCGACGTTCTCCGGCTCCTGCCATACGCCGTCCACCTTCCTCGTAACCCATATGTCAAGCTGCCCTTTGCCTCCGGCCCTATTGGAATGGAAGTACATCTCCTTGCCGTCGGCGGTGATGTGCATCTCGCCGATCTCGTAGTCGACGTTCAGCAACTCTCCGGCGTTCCGCCAGCTCGTCCAGCTACCGTCGCTGAACTCCGCGATCCACATGTCCAATCCCCGATGGTTGCCTTGGCGGGCCGAGCAGAACCACATCTCACCGCCGTCGACAAAGATGCAGCCGTCCAGCGCCAGGTGACACGGGTCCTGCAGCCACACTCTCTCTGGCTGTTGCCACTCGCCGTTCACCTTCCTCGACAGGTAGACGCCGGTGACATCGTCAAGCAGCTGCTTCTCAGGCGGCACATTGACGTCTGGAGTGAACCAGATGTACAGCGTATTCCCGTCCGGCGTGATGAAACCCGAGTCTTCGGCGCCGGCGGTGTTGACGGGATAGGGCAGAGGGACGGGCTCCTCGTACTCGTCGGAGTGCAGTACAGGCGGATGCGCGTCCGTCTCGCGCGTTACCTTCACCTTATCCGCGGGGATCCTGCTCTCCCTGGTAACGTCGGGATACTCACAGTCCGGCACGTCCTCGGCCGGGCATCCCGATGCCATTGCCAGCACAGCTATGAGGGCTATCACCCATATTAACCTCGCCATGATCACCTCCGGTTCCTATTCCGTGCTTCGGGCCGGCAACCCGGAGAAGCAGGCCGCCGTTCCGGGTGAAGAAGGGCACGGTGTATCGGGGCATTCTACACCCTGGTGAGTGTAGCAACAACCCCCGTGAGGAAGCCTTATTCGTTGGGCCTAGCCTTATGGGTGTGTTGCTGTGCCGGATGGGTGTAACTCGATGCCATGCCGCCTAATGTGCGACTGCCTCAGCCTTCGACCGGCAGCCGTTCCATGCCGTGTTTCGCTGCCTCCCGGTTCATCAGGCGGATCAGCTCGCCCTCCACATCAGGATTAAGAGGCACGGGCCTGTGACCTGCCAGTATCCTCTCCGACTCCCGGAGGGCGCACTGCTCTGCAGATGCGGATCGCTTTGCGGCCCGGGTATCAGCGCCGTCTCTGTCGAGCACCTCTCCCGGGTAGAAGAACTCCTCTCTCAGCCACCTTCTGCTTGCCGGGGAGGTGAGGAAGTGGGTGGCAGAATAGATGTCACCTCGAAGCAGGTCTTCCGCCAGGGGTGTGGTGCGGGGAGTGATTCCCTTTATCAGCCTCTTCGCCATTCCGCATACCTCGTTGTCGATGACTAGCTTCTCCAGACTCTGGCAGCTCTCGAAGGCGAGCATGCCGGGACCGGCTACCAGGTTCACTCCGCACAGCGCCGCCAGCATCGCCCCCGTGCCTGCTTCGAATCCGGCCTGTGCGTCGGGCATTTTGGCATCGCTCAGCGTCAGGTACGCCTGGGTAGGCAGGCCCAGGTGGCGGCCGATCTGGCTGCAGGCACCGCACATCATCATGGCTTCTATCGCCGCAGTCGCCGCGGTGCCGGTGCGCATGTCGAAGGCCGCCGGCGAGCCGCCATAGACCACCGGGGCACCCGACTGCGCCAGCTGTCCGAGAACGAGCCCGCTCAGGGTCTCGGCGGTATGCTGCACAATGGTTCCGGCGAGGGTAACGGGGGCCGATACGCCGGCCAGCGGTGCCGGGACGATCTCCACCGGGATGTGAGCCCGGGCGCAATGGATGAGGTCATGGCAGGTGAGGTTGCTCCACTTAAGCGGCGGCGAGGGGCAAACGGAGAAGATGGCCAGGGGTCTTTCCTTCAGAGCCCCCTCGCTGCCCCGGACGGCCACCAGCATCTGCTTCATGACGTCGAGGCCGTCCATTGTAAAGGTACCGGTGACCACGGGCTTGGTGGAGTTTCTCAGCACCAGGAAAAGGCGGTAGCGGTCGGCGACCGCGCCGGGCACATCCGCCGGGATCATGGCCGTGCTCTGAGCATCGATGTTGGCAAGCGCGTCTGCCACTACGGTGAAGTCGGCCAGGTCTTTGGCCCTGGCGGCCCGGATCTTCCTCGATCGGCCGTCGAACACATAGGGGGCCGATGAGCCGGGGTTGAAATGCACCCTATCGCTGCCCTGCTCCAGCGTGATGGCCGGCTCATGGCCGGTGCCGCGGGCATAGAGCTTGACCGAAGAAGGTACAGTCTTCAGGCTTTGCTCTACCAGTCCCCGGGTTATCGAGATTACCGCTCCCCGTTCGGTCCGCTTCGAGACCCTCATGCCGGCGTTTTCGAGCAGCCTGCAGCCCTCCGCGTTCTCGACGAACACTCCGGTTCGCTCCAGGACATCGAAAGCCTCGTCGATCATCCTCTCCACGAGAGACTGCTCGAGGAGTTCCAGATAGGGGACGCGTCTGTCTCTAGACATTGTTAGCTACTAATGTAGAGCGTTTCGCCGCCCAGGACGGTTCTCAGTGCCTGTATATCCTTGATCTCGTCCGCCGGGCAGTTCATGTAATCTCTGTCTACGACCACGAAGTCGGCCAGCTTGCCTGCCTCTATTGAGCCCGTGATGGCTTCCTCGAACCGGGCGCGGGCAGCCCAGATCGTGTGCGACCTGAGCGCCTCTTCTCTGGTCAGACACTCCTCCGGATGCCAGCCTCCCGGAGGGCGTCCCTCGAGGTCCATCCTCGTCACCGCTGCATACAGGTTGTGGTAGGGATTGACCGGCTCCACCGGTGAATCCGTTCCGTTGGGGAGTATAGAGCCGGCGTCGAGGAACCTGCGAAAGGCATTCACCCCTTTGATTCTCTCCGACCCCTTGCCCAGGCGGGACTCCGCCATGCTCCAGTCGGATGCCGTGAAGATGGCCTGAACAGATGGCAGTACGCCCAGTTCGGCGAAACGCGGCATATCCTCTATGGCAACCACCTCGGCATGCTCGATGCAATACCTGTGGTCGGGATCGGGCATCTCCTTAAGCACCCTCTCGTAGGCGTTGAGAGCCTGTCTCACCGCAGCATCTCCTATGGCATGGGTATTCACCTGGAAGCCCGCTTTGCGCGCTTCCTTCACCAGACTGTATATCTCGTCATCTGAATAACGTGGATTGCCGCGGTGTCCCGGTCGGTCGCTGTATTCCTCCAGCAGCCAGGCGCTACCGCCTCCCAGCGAGCCATCGCCCATCAACTTCACAGAACGTATGCTGTAGCGATTCCCGAAGAGCCCTGTTCGTGCCTCTTCGGGAACCCTCCGGAAATGCTCCACGGTCTCGCCCGGAGAGCACATCTGGTATATCCGGATCCTCATGTCGCCGGATGAATAGAGGGCCTTCATGCGCTCTATGGTCTCCACGGTACATCCGTAGTCGGCATCGCGGGCAGCGGTGATGCCGAACGAGAGCAGGTGCTCCTGCGCTGCCAGCAGTGCCGCGGTCTTCTCCTCCCCGGTGGGATCGGGTATGTGCTGAGTCACCAGATTCATCGCCGTATCTACGAGCACACCTGCAGGGCGGCCGTTACCGTCCCTGACGATCTCGCCCCCGGGCGGGTCGGGAGTGTCCGTCCTGATGCCGGCGATCTCCAGGGCTCTGGAGTTCACCCATGCAGCGTGGCCGCAAACGCGGAGGAGTATCACCGGGAAACCGGGCGCCACTGTGTCCAGTTCGTCCCGTGTGGGAAAGACGGCGGGATCCCACTTCTCCTGTGACCAGCCCCACCCCCTTATCCACGTGCCGGCGGCCCCTCTCTTATAGGCATCCGCCACATCGTCCAGAATGCGTTGCTTCGGCTTCAGGAAGGCATTCAGGTTGACAAGCGAGAACCCTACGCCCGGAAGATGAAGGTGCGAGTTGATCAGTCCGGGCAGAACGGTGCTGCCCTGAAGGTTCACCACCTCCGTCCTCTCCCCGATATGTTTCCGGGCATCCTCATCGGAGCCAACGAAGATGAATCTGTCTCCCCTGACGGCCAGAGCAGATGCGACGGAGAAGGCCTCGTCTACCGTGTATATCCTGCCGTTGAGGTATATCGAATCGGCGACAGCCTCTTCAGAGTGCTTCATAGTTCTCAGGTGCCTACCGCCCCATCACTCACATACGAATAATGCGGGGATGGTCTAGTCCAGGACTTCTCGTGAGGTCGCCGGACGGATGTTCCTGTCCTTCAAATACTCCATAACGTAACCGAAGGCGCCCTCGTCCATGCCGATCGACTCGGGAGTCACAATGCCCGCGTTCCTGATCCTGCCCTCCAGCACCAGGTTGGCGACTGCGGTACACGTGAAGCCCGTCGTCCGCGCCATAGAGGAAAGCCCCGTCGGCCTGTCGAACCGGTCGAGCAGGTCGTATCTATATCTCACCGCC
>JAWOGR010000135.1:0-6763 GCA_046496625.1 Dehalococcoidia bacterium
GGACTGCTGAGGAGTTGATGAAGGATGACAGGATCCGGGAGACCTACCTGGGGATGTAGCTTCGAGCGCACTCAGCTTTTCAGCAGTCAGCGTTCAGCGGTCAGTCGTCAGCACTCAGCTTTCAGCCATTAGCAGTTAGCAGCCATGGGTAGGCTGTGATAGACACCGCCCAGTTGCCGCTCCGTCACTACTGTTGTCAAGCGCGTTCGCGTTGCCGGCTTCCTTCAGCGACCAGTCTAAAGGCATGCAGGTTTCAGCCGTCAGCGGTCGCTACTCAGCAGGCGGCATTGGCGGAGAGTTCGACACGTTATCGCGAACACCTCCACTTGTCATTGCGAACGAAGTGAAGCAATCCCGTTGCGGGACGCAAGCCTTGGAGATGGCTACGTCCGGACGTAATCGGGACCCGCAGTGACGAGCGACGATGACGGGCGGGCACAAGACCCGCCCCTACGCAACATTTGGCCGGGGCGCTTGCAGGCTCATCTTGTGCTAGAAATCGATACCCCCTCCAGGCTCATCTTGTATTGGAAGAGACTACAACTGGCAAAACAGGCCCTCCCCTGCTATAATGCGGCGGGCAATTATTGCCAGTAGAACGAAGGAAACTATGGGAGGTCAGATGCTATGAAGAACAGACACATCAGGAAGGCGGCTGTGCTGGGTTCCGGCGTAATGGGAAGCAGAATAGCTGCCCTGCTCGCGGGTGTGGGCATACCCACATACCTGCTGGATATCGTTCCGAAGGAACTGGACGAGAAGGAAATCAAGAAGGGACTGACCAGGGAATCGCCCGCCTTCCGGAACAAGCTCGCCCGGATGGGCATCCAGGGTACCATCGGGGCAAGGCCTCCGGCCATGTTTGTGGCCGATGACGCCAAACTCATCACCCCAGGCAACTTTGAGGACCACCTGTCATGGCTTTCAGATGCCGACTGGATAATCGAGGGGGTGATCGAGAACCTGGCCATAAAGAAGGAGTTGCTGCGCAAGGTCGAGCCCTTTATCAAGCCCGATGCAATCCTCAGCACGAATACATCAGGACTGTCGATTGAGAAGATATCGGAAGACCTGTCGCATGACGTCAAGACCCGTTTTCTCGGCACGCACTTCTTTAACCCGCCTCGACACATGAAGCTTTTGGAGATCATCCCCGGTGCTCATACGGATAAGGACATCGTGGCTTTCATGGCCAGTTATTGTGAGAGAAGGCTGGGCAAGAGCGTCGTCTATGCCAAGGACACCCCCAACTTCATCGCCAACAGGATCGGTACACACGGCCTTGCCGTTATTATGAGAACGATTGTTGAGGATGGATACACAATCGAGGAGGCGGATGCGATAACCGGTCCCCCGATGGGCAAGCCGAGGAGTGCTACGTTCAGGACTGCCGATATCGTGGGACTGGATACTCTGGTCAGCGTGATCAGGACCGTTCACGACGCCGCTGGGGATGAGGAGGAGAGGCAGCAGCTGCTGGTGCCCGAATTCGTGAAGAAGATGGTGGAGAACGGCTTGCTCGGCGATAAGACGAAGCAGGGTTTCTACAAGAAGGTGAAGGGTGCCGGAGGGTCGGAGATACACGCGCTGGACTACAACACCATGGAGTATGTGTCTCAGAGGAAGCCGGACCTTCCGATTCTGGGTGAACTGAAGAAGATGGACAGGAAGGCGGGTATACAGAAACTGGTCTACTCTGAGGACAGGGCCGGGGCTTTCGCCTGGAAGACCATGAAGCGGACGCTTCTGTACTGCGCCGCCAGGGTGCCCGAGATCGCGGACGATGTGGTGAGCGTGGACCGGGCGATGCGCTGGGGCTTCAACTGGGAACTGGGCCCGTTCGAGACCTGGGATGCAATAGGGGTGAGGAAGTCGGTGGAGAGGATGAAGAAGGAGGGCGAGAGGATCCCCGCTAACATCGAGGGAATGCTGGCAACGGGCAAGGAAAGCTTCTACGAGACGCGCAACGGCAGGTCATACCACTTCGACTTCGCCAGAGGCGATTACGTCGAGATAGCCGAGCAGCCGCAGATCATAGTCCTCCCGGCACTGAAGGACAAGACAACGGTGGTCAAGTCCAACACGGGCGGAAGCCTGATCGACATGGGCGACGGCGTCGCCTGCCTTGAGTTTCACTCCCGGAGCAATGCCATCGACGATGACGTCATCCGGATAATCGGTGAGAGCGTAAAGGAGGTGGAGGAGAACTTCGAGGGAATGGTCATCGGTAACCAGGGCGCGAACTTCTGCGTCGGGGCAGATCTGAGACAGGTCTTCCCCACGGCACAGAACAAGGACTGGAAGAATCTCGAGCTTGCGGTGAAGACCCTTCAACAGGCAGTCATGCGAGTGAAGTACTGCCAGAGGCCGGTCGTCGCCGCCCCCTTCCGCATGACACTGGGCGGCGGATGCGAGATATGCCTTCACACGAGCCAGATAGTGGCCCACACCGAATGCTATATGGGACAGGTGGAGCTGGGGGTGGGGCTCATCCCCGGCGCGGGAGGCAACAAGGAGCTGTTCTTCAGGGCTACCGACTGGCTTCCCAAGGAGCTTCCGCCAATAGCCGGCGGGGGCAAGCCCGACCTCACCCCCCTTGTGGCCAGGGTCTTCCAGAACATAGCCATGGCCAGGGTATCCACTTGTGCCCAGGAGGCCAGGGAGCTGGGTTACCTGATGCCGCACGACCTGATCGTCATGAACTACGATCACCTGCTGCACCAGGCCAAGAAGGCGGTGCTGGCCCTGGCCGACGCGGGTTATGCGCCGCCCAGGCGGAGAGACGAGATAAGGGTTCCGGGAAGGACCGGAAGGGCTGCACTGGATGTCTTCGTCTATCTGATGAAGGAGTCGGGGTACATAACCGACCATGATGTCGTCATAGCCAAGAAGCTGGCGCATGTGCTCACGGGTGGCGACGTTGATGTGAACACCCTGGTCAGCGAAGAGTACCTGCTCGACATCGAGAGGGAAGCTTTCCTGTCCCTTTGCGGAGAAGAGAAGACGCAGGCCAGGATGAAGCACATGATTGAAACCAATAAGCCCCTGAGGAACTAGTCCTCACATAAGGAGGTTTGAATATGAGAGATGCAGTAATAGTATCGGCGGTGAGAACCGCGCTGGGCAAGGCGCCCACCGGCACTCTGAGAAGTGTCAGGCCCGAGCACACGGCGACCGAGGTGCTTAAGGAGGCCATCAAGAGAGCCCCGGGACTGAAGCCGGAGGAGGTAGACGACGTCGTCGTCGGCTGCTCCTTCCCGGAGGCAGAGGCCGGCATGAACGTCGGCAGGGTCATCGCCCTCAAGGCGGGGCTGCCGACGAGCGTGCCCGGTGTGACGATCAACAGGTTCTGTGCCTCGGGCCTCGATGCCGTGTCGGCTGCTAGCCAGAGGGTCATGTGCGGCTTTGCCGACGTGATGCTGGCGGTGGGAGTCGAGCACATGTCCACTGTGCCAATGGGCGGGAACAAGCTGGTGCCCGACCCCGATCTCGCAGAGAACTACCCGGCGGTGTACATAACCATGGGGCTGACTGCGGAGAACGTGGCGTCGCGCTTCAACATTAGCCGGGAGGACCAGGATGCCTTCGCCTATGACAGCCAGCAGAAGGCTATCAAGTCCCTCAAGGACGGAGTGTTCAAGGAGCAGATCCTGCCCATAAAGGTGGTCGACCGCACTTTCAAGAACGGCAAGGCCGTGACACAGGAGAAGGTCTTTGATACCGACGAGTGTGTGAGGTTCGACACTTCCCTCGAGCGTATGGCTACGTTGCCACCTCTGTTCCGACTTGGTGGTTCGGTCACGGCAGGGAATTCGTGCCCGATCAACGATGGCGCAGCAGCCGTGGTGATCATGTCCCGCGACAAAGCCAGAGAACTGGGACTGAAGCCGATGGGGGTGTTCAGGTCGTACGGAGCCGGTGGAGTGGATCCAGAGGTCATGGGCATCGGACCGGTGGTGGCCATCCCCAAGGCGCTGAAGAACGCGGGAATGTCATTGGATCAGGTCGACCTCATCGAACTGAACGAAGCCTTCGCATCGCAGTCGCTCCATATCATCAGGGACCTGGGCATCGACGTCCGCAGACTGAACGTCAACGGTGGCTCGATCGCCATCGGGCATCCTCTGGGCTGCACCGGCGTCTACCTGACCACGAAGCTGCTTCATGAGATGGCGCGCCGGAAGTCCAGGTACGGAATGGTCACTATGTGCGTGGGTGGCGGCATGGGTGCGGCAGGCATATTCGAGAGAGAGGATTAGTAGAAGGAGGCCCACTTGGAGACGAAGGAGATTACGAAGGGAGGGAGCTTTCTTCTGGCGGCGATACCGCCGGGGGAGGTGTTCACTCCCGAGGACTTCACCGAAGAGCACAAGATGATAATCGATGCCACTGAGAGCTTCGTGAAGAACGAGGTGGCGCCTCACGTCGAGAAGCTGGAACACAAGGACTTCGAGCTCACCAGGGAGCTGATGCGCAAGGCGGGCGAACTGGGCTTGCTGGGATCGGATGTCGAGGAAAGGTACGGCGGCTCGGAACTGGACAGCATCGCCCATGCGCTCATCCTGGAGTACTCCGCCGGTTCGGGATCGCTGGGTGTCACCATGAGTTGCCACACCGGGATCGGCTCGATGCCTCTCGTCTACTTCGGGAACAAGGCTCAGAAGGAGAAGTATCTTCCCGGTCTGGCCAGCGGCGAGAAGATCGGGGCCTATGCTCTGACCGAGCCCGCTGCGGGGACCGACGCGCTGGCGATACAGACCACCGCGATTCTCTCCCCTGACGGGAAACACTACACGCTTAACGGCGCCAAGCAGTTCATCACCAACGGCAACATGGCTGACATAATATTCACCTATGCCAAGATTGATGGTGACAAGATGACCGCCTTCATATTGGAGAGGGGTTTCGAGGGCGTGTCGACCGGCGTGGAAGAGAAGAAGATGGGCATCCGCGGCTCCTCCACCTGCAGCATATTCCTCGACAACGCAAAGGTGCCGGTGGAGAACCTCCTCTACGAACTCGGGAAAGGGCACCATGTGGCGTTTAACATCCTCAACCTGGGCAGGTTCACCCTCGGCCCGGGCTGTGTCGGCATGGCCAAGCTGGCCATCGATAGCTCCGTGAAGTATGCCAAGGAAAGGGTGCAATTCGGCAAGCCGATATGTCAGTTCGGTCTGATAAAGCAGAAGCTGGGCGAGATGGCTACTCGAACGTACATAGCCGAGAGCATGATCTATCGCACCGGTGCGCTTATGGACAGGGTTCTGTCAACAGTCGACAAGAGTGCCGATGATGCCGGCAGGCAGTATGCGAAGTGGATCGGTGAGTACGCCATCGAGTGCTCCATCGTCAAGGTGTACGCATCGGAGATGATAGCCTACGTTGCCGACGAGGCGGTACAGACGTTCGGCGGCTACGGATTCGTCGAGGAGTACCCCGTGGAGCGGATCTACCGCGATTGCCGCATATTCCGGCTGTTCGAGGGCACCAACGAGATCAACAGGGTGATCATCATGGGCTTTCTGATGCGGAAGGCGTTGAAGGATGAGATACCCTTCTTCTCCACAGCCGCCGCGGTGAGCGACGAACTGCCTGCCATGGAGCCGCTCTTGCGCAACACCGACGACGGCGTCCTGGGATACGAGCAGAAGCTTCTGGACCGTGCCAAGAAGGTCTTCATATACCTATCCAACCTGGCAGCGCAGAAGTACGGCATGGCTCTGGACGAGCAGCAAGAGGTGCTGGGATTGCTGGCCGACACTGCCATGGAGGTATACGCCATGGAGAGCGGCCTTCTGAGGGCACTGAAGGCCGTCGAGGCCGTCGGTGTGGAGAAGTCGAAGACCAGGATCGAGATGGTGCAGCTCTATGTGAGCGATGCCACGGCCAGGGTGGGCGGCTATGCCCGTCAGGCATTGGCGGCGATGGAGACGGATGAGGCGCTGGACAGGCAACTCTCGGTAGTAGGGAAGGCCCTGCAGTTCACGCCTGCCAACGGCATGCAACTCAGGCGAAGCATCGCCGACCGGATCATCGAGGTAGAGCGCTATATCTGTTAGCGACTATCAGATATTGCCCTTCTTAAGTGTCTCGGTGGGCTCGAATACCTTCACGCCGAACCTGGCGGCGAGGTCCGCACATATCCCGGCCAGCTTATCGTAGCCTATCCCCCTGGCCAGCTGGAAAGGACCGAACCCCGAACCGCCTCCGCTGGCCATGGCTTTGTCGATCTCGTCGGCGCTGTTTACGACGCCTTCTTCCAGCAGCTTGGTTGCTTCGTTGACCTGGATTGCGATCAGGGCGGTGGGATCGAAGTCTTCCCTGGCTCTGGACTGGTCGATCTCGGGTCTGCCCTTCGACCAGTCGAAGATGCCCCGCCCCGTCTTCTTCCCCAGCTCACCGGCGTCGATCTTGGCCTTCAGCCACTTGGGCGGCTCGTAATCGGGGGAAAGCTTGTCCGCAAAGTAGCGGGCACCATAGTAGGCAACGTCCAGTCCGACGTAGTCCATTAACTCGTACGGCCCCATGGGCATGCCGATCTTCCTCATCTTGGCGTCGATTTCCTCAGGGGTGGCCATGCCCCTTTCGACCATCTGACTGAGCAGGATCTGAGTGGGGGCGTTGACACGGTTGTAGGCAAACCCTATCGAGTCCTTCTCGATCCGCACAGGCACCTTTTTCATCTTCGCTGCCAGGTCATATGTCAACTGCATCGTCGGCTCGCCTGTCTGGTTGCCCTTGATGACCTCTACGAGCTTCATAA
>JAWOGR010000017.1:0-21546 GCA_046496625.1 Dehalococcoidia bacterium
GGAAGATAGGATATGGATATTGTCCTCACGATCATCATATTTCTGGCAGCTCTGTTTTTGGCACTCTGCCTTCACGAACTGGGGCACTTCGTGGCTGCCAGGCGGGCCGGAGTAAAGGTAGAGGAGTTCGGCATAGGGCTTCCCCCCCGCATCTTCGGCATCAGACGGGGCGAGACCATATACTCGGTTAACGCAATACCCGTCGGAGCATTCGTCAAGACTGCGGGAGAGGATGATCCCACAGTACCTCGCAGCCTTGCCGGCAAGCGTCCCTTAACAAGACTGGGGGTCTATCTCGCCGGCCCGGTCGGCAATTTCATCCTGGCTTTTGTTCTTCTCAGTGTCTTCTATGCGCTTCCGTACTCAGTCATCTCCAGCAACGGACTCGTGGTCTACTCCGTAGTCGACGATGCTCCTGCCCACATGGCAGGCGTCGGTCCCGGGGATGTCATACTTGAGGTGGCAGGCCGACCGGTTCACAGGTTGGGCGATATCACCGACACACTAACTGAGAGCGAACAAGATGAGGTGGCTCTGCTTCTTCTGAGAAACGGGCGCGAAGAAGAGATCCGCCTGGTGCCTGTACTGGAACCGGATTCGGAACGACCTGTGATCGGCGTCTACCTCTGGTGGAACATGGTTGACCATGTCGACCAGACCTCTCCTGCCTATGAAGCCAACATCAGACCGCGTGACGCAGTCTACAGCGTAAACGGACAGGTTGCGTACGATGGCGAGGCTGTGTCCCACGCTCTCAGTGCGACTGAAGCAGGTGACGACATCAGGGTGGTCTTGCTTAGAGACGGTAAGACGGTATCCACATCGCTGACTAACGTGAACTACGACAGCCTGCCGGGTGTAGAAATGCGCTGGGTGAACACCTATTTCGAGGAAGAGAGGATGCCCGTATGGCGCGCCCTCTACCAGGGCGCCAGCTTCGTCATACATATGCCTGCCTTCATGATCGAGGCCATACCCATGATCAGAGAGTCGCCCGACACAGCGCTGGTAGGACCGATCGGGGCGGGACAACTCATGGTGGAGGTAGTGCGTACATATGGCTTCAGCAACACTCTGTTCATGGCCGGCTTGATTAGCCTCGGAATCGGGATATTCAACCTCCTCCCCATCCCCCCTCTGGATGGAGGGCACATGCTGATAGCTTTCATTGAATGGGTCAGACGTGGCAAACGCCTCTCGGCTCGGGCAGCCCGTTTGGCTCATACCGTGGGCCTCGCACTCATAATAGCCCTCGTGATCTATGTTTTCTACTCCGATATCTACCGTGTAATCCGCGGCGAGCCCTTTCTATGACACGTCGAACCTCGGTATCTCTAAGAGTCGGCAACGTATTGATTGGCGGCGATGCTCCCATCGTTGTGCAATCCATGACCAAGACGGACACACGCGATACGTCGGCCACCATAGGCCAGATCATGCAGCTTGAGGACTGCGGCTGTGAGGTCGTGCGATTGGCTGTTCCTGACAGGGAGGCAGCTCAAAGCTTGGCTACAATCAAGAGGAGCGTTGCCTTGCCCATTATCGCCGACATCCATTTCGACTACCGCCTCGCTCTGGAGGCACTGGAGTCCGGTGTCGACGGACTCCGACTCAATCCCGGCAACATAGGAGACAGAGACCAGATCGCCCTGGTTGTATCCGCTGCCCGGCATAGAGAGGTTCCCATACGAATTGGCGTCAACGCCGGCAGTATACCCCCCGGCTTTCAGCCTCAGGCCCCACCCGTCGAGCGTATGGTCAACATGGCATTGGCACAGATAAGGCTCATGGAGGGACTGGATTTTGGCTTAATCAAGGTCTCACTGAAAGCCTTCGATGTGCCCTCCACGGTTCAGGCCTATCAGATGATCGCCCGGAAGATACCATATCCTCTGCACCTGGGGATCACCGAGGCCGGGCTTCCGCGGACCGGCGCCATACGGAGTGCGATAGGCATAGGTATACTCCTCTACCAGGGGATCGGCGACACCATACGCGTCTCTCTGAGCGCTCACCCGTGCGAAGAGGTGTTCGTTGCCTACGAGATACTGAAGAGCCTGGGACTACGTAAGCGTGGCCCCACCCTGGTGAGTTGCCCTTCCTGCGGCCGGGCTGAAGTAGATGTCATCGCCCTGGCTGAGGCAGTGAGCAAACGCATGGAGAAGATACGGATGCCCATAAAGGTAGCCATCATGGGTTGTGTTGTCAACGGCCCCGGCGAAGCCAGAGACGCCGACGTGGGCATTGCCTGCGGAAAGGGCAAAGGTGCCATATTCAGAAAGGGAAAGATAGTGGGAACGGCAAGCGAGCAGGACCTCTTTGAAGTCCTCATGGGAGAGGTGATTCGCTTAGACGCCGGAGGACACGAGAAAGGACAGGAATAATGCGCTTCTCCAGGCTATTCGGCAAGACATTGCGCCAGGCTCCCGCTGAAGCGGAGAGCATAAGTCACCAGCTGTTGCTGAGGACCGGCATGATCGCTCAGGAGGCTGCCGGTATCTACTCCTACCTGCCTCTGGGCTGGCGTGTTTTCAGAAAGATCGAACAGGTGATCAGGGAAGAACTGGACAGGGTCGGGGGACAGGAACTTCTGTTGCCTGTGTTACAGCCCATCGAGTTCTGGCAGCAATCGGGACGCGACGTATCCTTTGGAAGTTCGCTCTTCACGCTGACCGATCGCAAGGAGCGCACGCTGGCACTCGGCCCCACACATGAGGAGGTCATAGCCGACCTCGTCCGTCGCCACGTGCAGAGCTACCGGGACCTCCCTCTCCTTCTCTACCAGATACAGACCAAGCTTCGCGATGAACCCCGACCTCGGGGAGGACTCCTGAGAGTCCGCGAATTCATCATGAAGGACCTCTACAGCCTTGATGCTGACGAAGCAGGTCTTGACAGGAGCTACATGACAGTTAGCGAGGCTTACTTGAGAATCTACGCCCGACTCGGCTTGCCGGTGTTGATGATAGAAGCGGACAGCGGCGCCATCGGTGGCAAGGAATCACATGAGTTCATGCTTATCAGCGAGACGGGCGAGGACGATATCATCCGGTGCTCCGGCTGTAGCTATGCTGCCAACGCAGAGAAAGCGGGCTTCAGCAAGGCAGTCGGTGATGTCGCCACTGATCCAGACAGACCCGGGAGTTGCCGGGGCGACTCGGGCAATCTCCTTCCTCTGGAAGAGCTCGCCACCCCTGAAGCGAGTACCATCCAGCAGGTGGCTGATTTCGCAGGCGTGCCCACGAATCAGACACTCAAGGCGGTGTTCTACCTTGCCGACGGGGAGTTCGTCTTCATGATTATCCGCGGTGATCTCGACATAAATGAGACCAAACTCGCGAACGTTCTGAAGTGCTCCGAACTCCGGTTGGCTAGCGAAGATGATCTCAAGAAGCGCGGTCTGGCGGCGGGCTTTGCCTCGCCCGTAGGCGTACAGGGAGTTCGAGTAGTGGCGGATGATTCTGTTGCCTCCGGCATCAACTTCATCGCCGGCGCCAACAAACCGGGGTATCACCTCAGGAATGTCAACTACCCCAGGGACTTCCGGGCTGACCTGATCGCTGATGTTGCTCTGGCCCGACCCGGCCATAGGTGTTCCCTGTGTTCGGGTGAACTATCGTCGACTCGAGGCATCGAAGTGGGTCACGCCTTCAAGCTCGGCACCTTCATCAGTGAGAGATTCGGCGCGTCTTTCCTGGACAGAGATGGCGGGTCACGACCCGTTGTCATGGGTTCATATGGCATCGGACTGGGGAGGTTGCTGGCTGCTATAGTAGAGCACAGCCACGACGAAAGAGGCATCATCTGGTCGCCTACCGTAGCCCCGTATCAGATCTATCTTTGCCCTCTATACTCGGACAGACCGGAGATACATGCTGCAGCGAAGGAGATCTATGAGACACTGCAAGCTGAAGGCCTCGAAGTGCTGCTCGACGACCGTGACGAGTCTCCCGGAGTCAAGTTCAACGACGCCGACATTCTGGGAATACCGCTGCGTTTGACACTATCGCCGCGCACCCTGCAGAGCGGCAGCATAGAGGCAAAGTGGCGCACCAAGAAGGATCCCTGGCTCATGCCTGTTGATGGTATTGCAGCACAAGTAAGGAGTCTTCTAGAGGAACCGGAGCCCTGATCTGGAAAGGATCGCGCCTACCGCTGCGGCAGAGTAGCGAGTTGTGCAGGGATCTGCCATGTGCGGTCTGAGCCAGAACAAAGGGCGAATCCTTACCTGCGTCACCAGAATCAACTCCGCAGAGCAGCCCCAAACTCCCGTTGCAGCCGGCCGAGCATCTGCTCCTCAGTTCTGTCGACCTCCTCATCAGTCAGGGTACGGCCGGGCGACCGGTACATGATCCGTATAGCGAAGGATTTCTTACCCTCGGCGAGTTGTTCCCCTCGATAGAGGTCGAAAAGAGTGACCTCTGTCACCATCGGAAAGCCCCGTATCATGCTCTCCATTGCATGATAGCTCACCTGCTCATCAACTACTAACGCGACATCGCGGGTCACGCCGGGAAAGCGCGGGATGGGCAGGTATCGTCTTGTCCCGGGAGACAGGGTCAGCAGTTTCTCCAGATCCAACTCGATGAGGTAGACGGTGTCGGATAGGTCAAACGCCCGTGCCACCCCGGGATGAAGTTCGCCTACAACGCCTATCCTGTCATTGCCAACGAGTACATCGGCTCCTCTTCCGGGGAACACGGTTTCGTCCTCGCTGACGCCGAAACTAGCCTCTATCCCACACCGGGCAAGGCTGCCTTCCACTGCTCCCTTGGCATCGAAGAAATCGATCATCTCTCTGCCGCCATGCCAGGAGGATTCCGTTCTCAGACCACTGAGCACAGCGCACAGCATTTCCTCTTCTCGAGGAAGCTCAGTATCCTTCTGAGCCTGCTTCTCGTCACCGACATCGCCGACTGGGTGGCGGGGCAGGAACACCTTACCAATCTCAAACAGCCTTATCCCTGCGATTTCGAATTTCTGGTTGCGCGCCAGCGTTGCCAGAAGACCGCCCAGCAGGTCGGTTCGCAGGTATTCCTGTTCCTTGCTCATCGGGTTGGCCACCTTCAGGGGTCGGGTCTTCAGTTCAAGCCTCGGGGACACCTTCTGCAGTTTCTCCAGGCTGACCAGTGGATACGTGATTATCTCCTGAAAGCCCAGACCGGTCAGAACGTCGCGCAACTCCCCTCTGAGATCGCCTCGAACTGATGAGGACGACGTTCTCACCTGCTGCCGGGGCAGCTCCGCACTCAGCCTGGTAACCGGTATCTTGTCATAGCCTATGATGCGCAGTATCTCTTCCACAAGATCGGCAGGGCATCTGATGTCGCTCCGCCAGTAAGGCACTGCAACCGAAACCTGAGAACCCGAGTTCCCTTCCCGGCACTCAAAGCCCAGAGATGTCAGGACCTTACGCATCCGTCCGATACCGACCTTCAGCCCAGAAAGCCGCTCCACCTCACGGGCCGACAGCACCACGGGTTCAGGCTGCAACTCGCCGGGGTAGACATCGATCACTCCCCGGGCTGCTCTGCCACCTGCCACCTCAAGCAGCAGTTGCGTAGCACGCCTCAACGGCGGCGGCGGGAGTCCGCTGTTGAGTCCCTTGTCGAAACGCAAAGAGGCCTCGCTTCGTAGCTGCAGCCGATTACAGCCACGCCGAATCGAGATGCGATCGAAATTCGCCGACTCAAGTAAGACGGCTTGAGTTCTGCCC
The DNA here is from genome assembly GCA_046496625.1 of Dehalococcoidia bacterium. Lineage (GTDB taxonomy): Bacteria > Chloroflexota > Dehalococcoidia > GIF9 > AB-539-J10 > RBG-13-51-36. The sequence goes on from JAWOGR010000017.1 coordinate 5,717, forward strand.
GTAACTTCAGAAGCTACGCCGCCCATAATCCCGGCAACTGCTATTGCATTTTCCCGATCAGCGATAACCAGCGTACCCTGATCGAGGCGACGCTCTACTCCATCAATGGTGGTTATTGCCTCACCGCCTACCGCTCCGCGAACAACGATTTGTCTGCCCTTCAGATTGTCATAATCGAAGGCATGAAGGGGCTGACCGTACTCCAGCATCACGTAGTTGGTAACATCAACCACGTTGTTGATGGGGCGCATTCCGCTGGCGGCCAGACGCCGCTGCAGCCATCCTGGAGAGTCCACTACCCTTATGCCCATGATCAGACTCGCGCAGTACCTGGGACACATCTCAGGCGCCGCAATGCCCACGGAGACGAGAGACTCTATCGATTCGTGCGCTTCCGCATACTCCACGGAGCGAAGCTTGAGCGGTGCACCCGTTAGCGCGGCGACTTCCCGGGCAATGCCTATAACGGACAGGCAATCAGGGCGATTAGGTGTTATGTCCAAATCCAAAACGGTATCGCCCAGATAGTCACATAGCAGCACACCTACAGGTGCATCTGGAGACAGAACCAGGATACTGTCATGATCATCCGAGAGACCCAGTTCCTTCTCAGAGCAAACCATGCCTTCCGAGACAACACCTCGAATTCTTGCTCTTTTGAGAGACACGGTCTCGCCACTTCGGCCATCTATCAGCTTCGCTCCTATGCGCGCAAAAGGCACCCTCTGTCCGACCCCGATGTTGGGCGCACCGCAGACCACTGTGAGCTGTTCTCCACCAAGGTCAACCGTCGCTAGTGTAAGGCGGTCCGCATCAGGGTGAGGATTGAGAGCTATAACCTGTCCTATGGCCACGTTGTCCCAGCCGTCGCCAATAGACTGTATGCCATTCAGTTCCAGGCCGGCGGCGGTTAGTTTCTCACCCAACTCCCGGGCACCGATAGCTACATCAACATAATCACGTAGCCAGCTGAGCGAAACCTTCATATCATCACCTTAGAGCTCCAAACTGTCTCAAGAACCTGAGGTCGTTACCGTAGAATAGGCGAATGTCATCGATACCGTATCTAAGCATAGGTACGCGCTCTACTCCGAGTCCAAAGGCAAAACCGCTGTAGACCATCGGATCGATCCCCACTCTCGCCAGGACGTCTGGATGTACCATGCCAGCCCCCAGTATCTCTATCCAGCCACTGTGACTGCACAACCGACATCCGGCACCGTCGCACACGAGACACTGAATGGCAACCTCCATGCCAGGCTCGACGAAAGGGAAGTAGTCACAGCGGAATCGCACCTTCCTATCTTCGCCAAAGAGACAGCGACAAAACTCGCGAAGGGTTCCTTTCAGATCAGCCATGGTAATGCTCCTATCCACCGCCAGCCCTTCAACCATGAAGAACACCGATTCATGAGTAGCATCGGTCGCCTCATACCTGTAAACTCGCCCCGGCGCTATCATCCTTATGGGTGGGCGTTGGCTCTCCATGAACCTGATCTGCATTGGAGAAGTATGGGTGCGCAGAAGCCTGGCTCCTTCCTTGTCATCCGCGTCTATCCAGAATGTGGCAAACGTATCTCGCGCAGGATGATGCTGAGGAATATTCAGAGCTTCGAAGTTGTAGTAGTCCAGTTCTACATCAGGTCCTTCGACGGCCTGGAACCCCATCCGTCCGAGAACACCGCAAATCTCATCGATCGCGTGAGTTATGGGGTGAAGACCGCCAGCAGGAAACGGACGACCCGGCAGAGTAACATCTAGTCGAAGCGATTCCGAAGCAGAGGCAAGCAAGGCCTGCCGTAAAGTGTCCTGCCTTTCATTTAGACTGGACTCAAGACCCCTCTTCATCTCGTTGGCCCTAGCACCCACCTCTCGCCGCTCCTCTGAAGGCAGGGCTGCAAGAGACCGCAGAATCTGGGTCAGATCACTCTTCTTGCCGAGATGACGAACACGCCAGGACTCTAACTCGCGAAGATCATTGATCTTGCTTAGCTCGTCGAGAGCCTGTGAGTAAAGGCCTTTGAGTCGTTCCAGCATTGGATGACAAGCAGAAGTATCCCTGCGTAAAACGCACCGAATGCTCAAGCATTACGTCACTTTGCACGAGACAGGTCGCCGTCAGTGACCGACGCAACTAATGAAGAAAAACCAGCGGGATCTCGCACTGCCATCTCGGCCAGCATCTTGCGGTTGATCCCTACATTTGACTCTCTCAGCCTGGCCATGAGTTGGCTGTATGACAGCCCGCTTGACCGTGCCGCAGCATTTATCCGGATGATCCACAGCGCTCTGAAATCTCCCTTCCGTTCACGACGGTGACGGTAGGAGTAATCCAGGGCATGAAGCATGGACTCATGTGCCGTCCTGTAGAGCTTATGCCTCGCAGCCCTGTGCCCCTTGGTCAACCCAAGTACCTTCTTGTGCCGTCTATGAGTAACTTTTCCGCTCTTAGCTCTTGGCAAGATCCCTCCTTTGACCTCTAGGCGCCGTCCCGCTCATACAAGCCCCTTCTCAATCGGCGCCCTGTCCCGTTTACACTCAGTCCGGATCGCCAGCACAGAGGTATACCGAAGACGAACACCATTCTAAAGCTCGGCACCAGAACACCTGTGTTCATGATCGTCTCATGTTCGCCCCCTACGCGTAGGGCAGCAGCCTTCTCAACCTCTTCCTGTCTTGAGGCGATACGGGCACCTTCTCATCATAGAGGCGCTTGGTTCTGGGCGCCTTCTTACGTCTCAGATGGCTCTTGCCGCACTTGGTACGCATCAGCTTTCCACTACCTGTGACATGAAAGCGGCTCTTCGCACCCTTATGTGTTTTCAGTTTGGGCATTTGTCTCCGTCTCCTTAGGTTTTTTCAAAGAAACCGGTGCTAAGATCAGCGATATACTCCTCTGCTCGGTGGCAGTGTTACTTACGACGGCCACATCCTTCGAAGCCTCCGCTACCTCTCGCAGCACCTTCCAACCCAGTTCAGGGTACACGATTTCGCGTCCTCTGAACCTCAGCATTAGCCTCACCTTGTTGCCCTGCTCCAGCAGTTTCCTGGTGGTCTTGATCTTCGCCTGCAGATCGTGCTCCTCTATCTTTGGCCGTAGACGCACCTCTCTGAGCAACCCGACTCGCTGGCTCTTCTTCGCCTTACGATCCTTCTTCGTCTGCTCATACTTGTACTTTCCGTAGTCCAGAATACGGCACACCGGCGGATCAGCTGTCGCGACCTGCACAAGATCGAGACCCCGTTCCTGGGCAATCTGCAAGGCCTTCTGCAGAGGGACCACACCAAGTTGATTGCCGTCCTCCGCTATTAGGCGAACCTCCCTGGCTCTGATTCTCCTGTTGGCTGGCGCTTCTCTAACTATGCTCTTCTACTCCCAGAGAGGAGTTCAGGACTTGTCCTCTACAGCTGATACTATCCTGCTCCTAACTCCTTCCACGGTCTCCAGACCCAAATCATCACCGCTCCTCAAGCGAACCGAGGCGCTCGCCGAAGACATCTCTCTGTCACCCACTACTAGCATATAGGGCACCTTCTCCAGTTGAGCCTCCCTTATCTTCATGTTCATCCTCTGGGGCCGGTCGTCAACCCATGCCCTGATGTTGTCGCTCCTTAGATCGCTCTCTATCTCGTGAGCATATCCCACATGTCGATCTGCTATCGGGATTATCACTGCCTGCACCGGTGACAACCAGATCGGGAAGGCACCGCCATAGTGCTCCGTGAGACAAGCCAGAAGGCGCTCCATGGCTCCCAGAACTACGCGATGTATCATCACCGCATTATGCTCCGAGCCATCCTCACCAATATAACAGACATCAAATCGCTGTGGCAAGTTGAAGTCAACCTGGATCGTAGGACCTTGCCACTCATGCCCCAGCGCATCCTTGAGTTTGACATCAATCTTAGGCCCGTAGAAGACTCCCTCTCCCGGATCAACCTCATACGGCAGTTCGAGCCTCTCCAGCGCACGTCTCAGCGATTCCGTGGCCTCTTCCCACATCGAGGCTGTCCCGGCATAGTTCTCAGGACGCGTTGACAGGAACACTTCGTACTCCTCAAATCCAAGACTGGACATCATGAACTGCACCAGATTCAGAACTCCTACCAGTTCCTCCTCCACCTGATCAGGTCGGCAGAAGATGTGAGCATCGTCCTGAGTGAATCCTCTTACTCTTGCGAGGCCATACAGCACGCCACTTCGTTCATACCTGTATACCGTGCCCAGTTCGGCATATCTCAAAGGCAAGGTGCGATAGCTGCGCAATCTGCTCTTGTAGATCAGGATGTGCCCGAGGCAGTTCATCGGCCTTAGTATATACTGATGCCCATCGATCTCTATAGGAGAGAACAAAGAGTCTCTGTAGAAATCCCAGTGCCCGCTGGTCTTCCATAGATCCAGCTTGGCAATGTGCGGTGTGTACACGATGTCATAGCCTCGCCGTTGGTGCTCCTCTCTCCAGAAGTCCTCGATCACCTGTCTGATCACAGATCCCTTGGGGTGCCAGCAGATCAAACCGGGACCGACTTCCTCGTGAGTGCTGAAGAGGTCCAGTTCCCTGCCCAGCTTCCTGTGATCCCTCTTGGCAGCCTCTTCCTGTCGCCACAAGCACTCCTCAAGTTCGTCCCGGCTCCCAAAAGCCACCCCATAGATCCTCTGCAGCATTGGCTGCTTATCGTCACCGCGCCAGTATGCTCCAGCGATATGAGTGAGCTTAAACTCCTTGACCCCACCGGTCGTGTCTAGATGTGGACCCCGGCATAGATCGACAAACGCCCCCTGCCTGTAGACCGTCACGGTGGCGTCGGGAATCTCATCGATGAGTTCCAGTTTGTAGGGTTGACGCGCAAACAGATTCCGTGCTTCGTCCTTGCTCATCTCCTGCAGAATAAACGTCTCGTCATTGGCGATGATCTCCCTCATCTTGCTCTCAATCAAAGGCAGGTCATCAAGCGTTAGCGGCCGCGATAGATCAAAGTCATAGTAGAAGCCGCTCTCAATCGCCGGCCCGATGCCGAACTTCGCCTCAGCGAATAACTGCTGCACTGCCTCGGCCATGATGTGAGCCGCCGAGTGGTGCATGCGCTCCAGTCCCTCATCTCTTTCCTTTGCTCTCATATCAATTCCCTGCTCACTGCCGACAGATGGTTACAGGACAACCGAAAACTGGGCAGTACTGGATTTGAACCAGTGACCTCTGCGATGTCAACGCAGCGCTCTAACCACTGAGCTAACCGCCCGTTCGCCGATTGTAACAGACGCAACTAGACAGGGCAAATGCATCAGAATAGGATGAGGACAGGAAGGCGCTTATCATACGGGGCTCGGACGCTCACCACTGATGCAAACTCGACGATCACCCCTGCTATTCTCGACCCCTCAACCTCACACCGCTGGTGACATTGACCTGTACGGTCTGGCCGCAGTTGGGACAGTTTATCTCCATGACAAGAGGTCTCCCCATAACTCTCTCCACGAGCGAAGTCACGATCGAGTCCATGTTGTCCAGCCTCTCATCCAGCATATCAAGGCGCTTGATCAGAAGCCCCATGTCCCGGTCATGGTTGACCTGCTCAACCGGATCATCTCTGTCCTTCGGAACCACGTTAAAGACTCTTCTCTACAACCCCAAGCGACTCCAGCTCAGCCTTGTCCTCTTTCATCAGCTTCTCTATCTGTTCGGCGATGGTACGCTCCAGATACTTGCGAAAGGCATCCCTGGCGGCTGGCGACGATCTCACCGCCTCCTTCACTCTTTGCCACTCGTCCGCAATCACCTCATTCATCTGTTCAACACCGATTGGCTGTTTACCCTGCCATAGCTCCTCTATCCTATCCAGCACCCTGCTCGTCATCGCCCTCCGAATTCGATCGAAAGAGAGTATCTCCTCCGCAGTATATGGTTGCCCTGCTTTTCTCTCAGTCATGGTTTTCCACCTCCAATCAGATTCTTATGGCTTACTATCATACGTCCAGCCAGACGACTTGTCAAGATGCGGTTTGCTGATGTTGATTCTCGGACTTGCCAGGGTGTAACATACTCTCACAAAGGAGGTACCTTCGAGATGTCCGAAACGGAGATCGGCAAGGTGACGGACTTCTTCGCTAAGCCAGTGGTAGCCGGCATGCAGTTAACCGGCCCCCTCAGGATAGGTGACAAGATCCACATCAAGGACAGCTCCACCGACATGGAACTGGCCGTGCGCTCCATGCAACTCGATCGAGTTAGCGTCACAGAAGCCAGGGCCGGAGACCTCGTGGGCATAGAGGTTCCCGACAGGGTCAGGCGGGGCGACAAGGTCTACAAGATCACTGAAGGGCCTTAAGCAGGTTTGCCATCTCGATGGCGCTCACTGCCGCCGCGAATCCCTTATTGCCCTCTTTAGCTCCCGCTCTCTGAATGGCCTGCTCGAGAGTGTCAGCCGTTATTATGCCCTGTATTATCGGTATGCCGGTATCCAGACTCACTTTGCCTATTCCTCGGTTTACCTCGGATGCCACATACTCAGAATGCGGCGTACCGCCCCGTATGACTGCACCGAGGCACACCACGGAGCTGTACTTCCCGAAATCTGCCAATTTCTTGGCCATGAGAGGGATCTCCAGGCAACCCGGAGTCCAGACAACATCGATATCCTCCTCGTTGACGCCGTGGCGCAGAAACGAGTCTCGCGCGCCCTCAAGCAGCTTCGCGGTTATGAACTCGTTGAACCGCGAGACAATCACAGCAAACTTGAAGCCTTTACCTATCAGAGTACCTTCGTAATGCTTGGCCATCACTTGACCTCCTCTATGCCTAGAATATGCCCCAGTTTCCTCTGCTTGGTCTCCAGATAGCGAATGTTGTAAGGAGTACAAGGAGCTATCAGCGGGACAGTCTCAACTATGCTGATTCCATGACTCTCCAGGCCGATGACCTTCTTGGGGTTGTTTGTGAGCAGGCGAATACTATGTACGCCTAAATCGGCCAGAATCTGCGCGCCTACTCCATAATCTCTCAGATCAGGACCGAACCCCAGAGCCACGTTGGCCTCCACTGTATCCATCCCCTGATCCTGAAGAGCGTAGGCACAGAGCTTGTTGTGAAACCCGATCCCACGTCCCTCCTGTCGCATATACAGAAACACTCCCCGGTCTTCCTCGCCGATGCGCCGCAATGCCATATCAATCTGAGCCCCGCAGTCGCACCTTAGGCTGCCGAAGACGTCTCCCGTCAGGCATTCACTATGCACGCGGACCAAGGTGGGTTCACCCCCCGAGATATCGCCTTTGACCAGGGCAATATGCTCGGCCGCGTCAACAACACTTCTGTAAGCCACCCCCCTGAACTCGCCATACTTGGTAGGCAGTTTCGCCTCAGTCACCTTCTGCACCATCTTCTCGTGCCTGACGCGATAGGCAATCAAGTCAGCGATGGCCACGATTCCCAGATTGAACTTCCGCGCAATTGCCTCCAGCTGAGGCATCCGGGCCATAGTACCGTCTTCATTCATAATCTCGCAGCAGACACCGGCCGGGTAAAGCCCCGCAAGCCGTGCCAGATCAACCGTTGCCTCGGTCTGTCCCGCCCTGACCAGCACGCCGCCATCTCTCGCCCGCAGAGGGAACATGTGTCCCGGCATGACGATGTCCTCCGGCCGGGTGGCGCAGTCAACGAGCGCATGCACCGTGGTGGCCCGGTCCGCGGCGGAGATACCGGTGCTGGTGCCGTGCTTGGCCTCGACCGATACGGTGAAGGCGGTGGTGAACCTGGAAGTATTGTTGCTGGCCATCATGGGTATCTTTAGGTCGTCCAGCCTCTCGCCAGTGATGGGCATGCAGATAAGGCCGCGGCCGTGTACGGCCATGAAGTTGATGGCCTCAGGGGTGACCTTCTCCGCTGCCATAACGAAATCGCCTTCATTCTCCCGGTCCTCGTCATCAACTACGATGACACACTTGCCTGCTCTGATGTCGTCGATCGCCTGAGAAATACTAGCCAGCATCTGCCTCCTCTGTAAATCCATGCTCACTGAGTAACTGAAGGGTTAGTCCCGGACTGCTCCCCCCTCTTAATCGTTGCACATACTTCGCAATGATATCGGTCTCCAGGTTCACTATATCACCACGCCTCCTAATGCCCAGCGTACTGTTCTCAATGGTGTAAGGCGCGAGGGAGATAGAGAACGAACAGGCATCGAAGGCCGCAACGGTAAGACTAACCCCGTCAACAGCTATAGAGCCCTTGTCCGCGACATAAGGCATCAACCTACCGGGTGCCGAAATCCTCATGACCTGACCGCCCTCTTCGCCCTTGATATCCATCACTTCTCCCTTGTCATCTACATGACCCAGAACCAGATGACCCCCCAGTCGCCCTCCCAACGCCAGTGCCCTCTCCAGATTCACCCGGTCGTTACGATGGAGAGCACCAAGGTTGGTGCGCCGCAGAGTCTCAGCCATAATATTAGCACTGAAACCGCGCTTTTCCAAGGAGACGACTGTCAGACAGGCACCGTTCACCGCGATGCTGTCCCCTGCTTTCATCCCCTCAAGCACCATCACAGCTTCGATGGCTAGGCGGTCGCGGCCTGTTTCCCTTACCAGACCTATCTCTTCAATGATCCCCGTGAACATGCAGATGCACCCGCAGAATCCTACCTCGCTCGAGACAACCCTTTCTCGACGTATCCGCTCAACAGCACATCTTCGCCGAATGTCTTTATGTCAACTCGGCTCAGTCGCATAGCTTCAGCCATGGTGTCAACCCCGTTTCCCGCTACGATCGCAGCACTCTGGCCTCCTATGATGACCGGGGAGATGAAGACCATGACTTTGTCCACCAGATCGTTATCGAAGAGCGTACCCAGGAGCTCACCGCCCCCCTCCGCCAGAACAGTCACAATCCCCCGTTTGCCCAGCAATCTGAATAACTCAACAACATCCACACCCCCGCTTCCTGCAGGACACTCCAGCACTTCGGCACCAGCATCTACGAACGCCGTCTTCCTTACGGGATCCAGTGGTTCTGTCACCGCCAGGATAACACCACCAGGTTGCTCAAAAACATGGGCGTCGACCGGCACTCTTCCTTTGCCATCGACGACCAGGCGAAGGGGCTGCATCTTACCCGTACCCCCTCGACCTCCGCAACCCCTGGCCGTCAGGTGAGGATCATCAGCAACAATCGTGTTTGCACCTACCATTATGACATCAGCCCCGTAACGAAGACCATGGGCATACTTCCTTGCCTCTTCGTTCGTTATCCACTTGGAGTCACCGGTCTTCGTTGCAATCTTACCATCGAGGCTCATAGCGAACTTCGCTATCACGAATGGAATACCCGTGGTGATGTGTTTGATGTAAGCCTCGTTGATCTGACAGGCCTCCTCTTCACACATGCCCACATAGGTCCTCACACCGGCTTCGTTCAGTCTGCCAATTCCACGACCCGACACCACCGGGTTGGGATCAAGCAAGGCTATGTGAACCTCGCCAATGCCCGCTTTGATGATCGCTTCGGCACAGGGCGGAGTGCGACCGTAGTGAGAGCAGGGCTCAAGCGTAACATACATTGCAGCACCGCGTGCCTTGTCGCCGGCCTGACGAAGTGCCATCACTTCAGCATGCTCGGAGCCAGCAGGCTGCGTGTATCCCATGCCTATAGCGAGCCCATCCTTAACAACTACCGCGCCCACCGCCGGATTGGGGCTGGTACATCCAATGGCCAGTCTGGCGAGAGATAGGGCGTACTCCATGTACTGCTCGGGGGGCATCAGCCTGCACCTCTTTGAACAAGGTCGCCAGAAGAATCCGTCAGTTGCAGCTTCATGTTATGTTAGGTGTTTGTTCCGCGGACTGTAGAGACATATAACCCTTCTATGAGAGAGAAGTCAAGCTCGGAGGAACTACCCCAATTCTAACAACAGCTCAAGTGAAGTGCAAAAGCAGGAACCGCAAATGGAGAAACCGACCTGCATTGGATATAATGGTACTCTTGAGATGAAGAGGTCTTTTCAGATAGTTGACCATACGGCGGACATCGGCATCCTGGCCTATGGCGAGGACGTCGAGGAGTTGTTTGCCAATGCTGCCCTGGCGCTGTTCAGTCTGATCACGGATGCCGGGAGCATTGAAGAGAGGCTCAATCTTGCTCTGGAGGTAAGCAGTGAAGATACTGAGAATCTCCTGGTTGATTGGCTTAACGAACTGATCTACCTCTTCGATGTCGAACACACTGTATTCAGCCGCTTCGAGATTCGAAGCATGACCCACAATCATCTTCAGGCCGTCTGTTACGGCGAGAGTCTGGACCCGACAAGGCACAAGATAGAGGTAGGAGTGAAAGCAGCGACATACCATATGCTGAAACTGGATAGAAACGGCGAGGGCTACCGGGCACGGGTGATACTCGACATCTAGGAGTTCTGAACATGACATCAGGGCAAAAGCAGCTAACTAGAGTAGACGACTACCGCTGGATGATTCCTGAGACCTACAAGACCGGCATGAGGGTCCCCGGCATGATCTATGCCAGTCAGAAGATGCTGGAGGCCATGCATGAGGAACAGACGCCTGAACAGGTAGCCAACGTTGCCTTTCTGCCAGGCATAGTGGGTTACTCACTGGCCATGCCCGATATCCACTGGGGTTACGGTTTCCCTATAGGTGGAGTTGCAGCGATGGATGTCAGCAAGGGAGTGGTGTCCCCTGGAGGGGTTGGGTACGACATCAACTGCGGCGTGAGGCTGTTGCGCACCGCCCTCAGCGAAGATGAGGTGCGGCCCAGGATGGGCCAACTCGTCAACGGGCTCTTCAGTGATGTGCCGTCCGGCCTCGGCTCCGAAGGTAAGATAAGAGTAGGCAGAACAGAGATCAACGAGTTGATGGTTGAGGGAGCCCGCTGGGCAGTCAGGCGCGGCCTGGGTTCTGACGAAGACCTGGAGGTTACCGAGGAGAACGGATGCATGAGAGGAGCCGATCCGGGGAAGGTGAGCGAACGGGCTGCCAAGAGAGGCGGGCCTCAGACAGGCACCCTGGGCTCGGGCAATCATTTTCTGGAGATCCAGGCGGTGAGAGAGATATTCGACCCTGAAGCCGCCGGCGTTATGGGCATCAATGAACCGGGCCAGGTACTGGTCCTGATTCACACGGGGTCTCGAGGCTTCGGTCACCAGGTCTGTACCGACCACCTACGTGTGATGGAACAGGCGGTATCAAGATACGGGATCAAACTCCCCGACCGCCAGCTCGCCTGTGCTCCTGTTGAATCACCCGAAGGCCGGGATTACCTGGCCGCCATGGCATGTGCCGCAAACTACGCATGGGCTAATCGGCAATGCATTGCCCACTGGGTACGGGAGTGTTTCTCCAGGGTTCTTGGCAAGGGCCCCGAGAAACTGGGCATGAAGCAGGTCTATGACGTAGCCCATAACATAGCCAAGATTGAGGAGCACATGATAGACGGCCGTAAGGTCAGAGTATGTGTCCATCGCAAAGGAGCTACCAGGGCTTTCCCTGCAGGTCACAAGGACACTCCCGACCGCTACAGAGGGATAGGCCAGCCCGTGCTGGTTCCCGGAGATATGGGGCGCTGCTCGTTCATTGCCGTGGGCACTCAGAAGGCCATGGAGGAGACCTTTGGCTCAACCTGCCATGGTGCCGGGAGAACACTCAGCCGGGGTGCTGCCAGGCGAAGTATGAAGGGTGGAGACGTGATTCGGGAGCTTGAGCGCAGAGGTATTGAGGTGAAGGCCGAGAACATCCATTCGCTGGCTGAGGAGGCTTCGCACGCATACAAAGACGTTACGGAGATTATCGAGGTTGTTCATCGAGCGGGAATCTCCAAGAAGGTGGCCATGACAGTGCCCCTGGGCATAGTCAAGGGTTGATCGCGTCGTACTGATCCTCGTCGTGCTGTAGATCCGGGGACCATGTCTTGCGATGCCGCCCCCCATGGATGCCTCCACCTCTCGCCGGACAGGGCTTCTGTCCGGCGCACCCCGACGTACAGATCATTTGACTGTCAACTGCTAAAGCTATAGAATGGCTTGGCCGCACGATCCGGAAACCGCAAAACCATGAAGCTCGTGGAACAGATGCTTGAGGGCGACACCCTCGCCCTGTCTCGCCTCATCAGCCTGGTGGAGAACGAGAGCAATCAAACTCCTGAGATAATGAAGCTCATCAGTTCACGCCTGGGAAGAGCCCACCGCATAGGAATAACCGGCCCCCCTGGAGTGGGCAAGAGCACCTTGGTGGATAAGCTCACTGTACTGATGAGAAAGAAGGGTCTCAAGGTCGGGATAGTGGCTGTGGATCCCACCAGTCCGTTCACCGGCGGCGCGGTATTGGGTGACCGAATAAGAATGCAGCAGCACTATCTTGACGAAGGAGTCTTCATCCGCAGCATGGCTACCCGGGGCAGCATGGGCGGGCTGCCGCAGACCGCCGGTGCGGTCATCAAGTTGCTTGACGCATCCGGTAAAGACGTCATCCTGGTAGAAACGGTAGGAGTGGGACAGAGCGAAGTAGATATCATGGAGAAGACCGACACCGTGGTTGTCATACAGTGTCCCGAGTCCGGCGATGCGGTACAGACGATGAAAGCAGGGCTTTTCGAGATCGCCGACATATTCGTCGTCAACAAGGCCGACCATCCGGACGCAGACAGGCTGGTACGCGACATCCAGGGCATGCTGCATCTCAAGCAGCATGGTTGGTGGAACATACCCGTTGTGTCAACGGAGGCAGTCAACGATGTCGGGATCGATGAGCTCTACCGACAGGTCGAATTGCATTACGAGACTCTCTGTGAGACCGGGCAGCTTTCGCAGCGCCGCCGCTTTCAACGAAGATCCGATTTCATCACGACCGTGGAACACAGATTGACCCACAAGTTGCTCAGCGCTATCGAACAGGACGGGCAGTTAAGCCACTATGTTGAGATGGTGGAGAAGGGAGAGCTCGACCCGTATTCGGGAGCGGATGAGGTTCTCAGCTCAGGCAAACTCTTAACCGATTGGCTACACCAGCAATCGTCACAGTAGTTTTCGATGACCAGGAGCTATGATGTCATCATAGTCGGTGCAGGCCCCGCAGGCATATTTGCCAGCTTAGAACTATGCAACGCGGGGCTTAGTGTCCTTCTGCTGGACAAAGGAAGCGATATCCCGGCACGCGTCTGCCCCGTTCAGCAGGGAGGTGCTTGCTGTCTGCTCTGTTCCCCGTGTCATCTGGTCAGCGGCTTCGGAGGCGCCGGAGCGTTCAGCGATGGCAAGCTCACTCTTTCCACTCAAGTAGGCGGCCGACTGGAAGAACTGGTCGGCCTCGAGCAAGCCGAAGACCTCATTAGGTACGTTGACTCCGTCTATCTCAGATTCGGTGCTCCGCAGAAGGTCTACGGAGTAGGAGAGGAGGTGGCCGCGCTGCAACGCCGGGCCACCGCAGCCGGGCTCAACCTGATCCCCGTCAGGCTGCGTCATCTGGGCACCGAGCTCTGTCATGAAACGCTGCAGGCTATGCGGCGTTATCTTGCATCCAGACTGGACATCAGGATGAAGACTGCGATCACCGGCATCGCGGTCGAAGACAGCGGCGACAAGACTATAGAAACCAGCGCCGGCGAGAAGCTAAGCTGCCGCTACCTGATCCTTGCGCCCGGCAGGGAGGGAGCAGACTGGCTCTGCAACGAAGCCCGCAGAATGGAACTGACCCTCCGTTCTAACCCCGTTGACGTAGGTGTCCGGGTCGAAGTGCCTATGGCGACCATGGAGAGCCTGACTGCGACATTGTATGAATCCAAGCTCGAGTTCTACTCCAAGAGCTTCGACGACCGGGTAAGAACGTTCTGCATGTGTCCCGGAGGCGAGGTGGTTATGGAGTCCACCGGCGGCCTGGACCCCGTGATCACTGTTAACGGCATCGGTTACGCCCGACCCAGGACCGATAACACCAACTTCGCTATACTTGTGAGCACCACCTTCACCGAGCCCTTTAGGGAACCTATTGCCTACGGCAAGTACCTGGCAAGGTTGGCCAACATTCTCAGTGGAGGAGTTCTGGTGCAGAGGCTGGGCGACCTGATGGGCGGTCATCGCTCGACTCCGGCTCGCCTGCAGGGCAACCCTGTCGAACCAAGCCTCAAGGCGGCAGTTCCCGGCGATCTGAGCTTTGCACTCCCCTATCGCTATCTCAAGAACATAGTCGAGATGCTCCAGGCCATGGACACGCTGGCTCCGGGCGTGGCCTCGCCCTTCACTTTGCTCTACGGCATAGAGGTTAAGTTCTACTCCGCTCAACTGAAGCTGACTCCCCGTCTGGAGACCGAAATCGAAGGGGTCTTTGCCGCCGGAGATGGCGCCGGCGTAAGCCGTGGCCTGGTCCAGGCGTCCGCATCGGGCGCGTTGGCAGCAATGGAGATCCTCAGGCGCCTGGGCAAAAAGACTTCTCACATGAGTTGACCTATCGGTGGTCGCCTGCTAGACTAAGCTTGGAGGTGCAATGGAAATAACATTAAGCGTTATCAAAGCTGACATCGGTGGCTATGTCGGCCATTCGTCCAGTCACCCGGACGTAATACACAAGGCCGAAGAGAAGCTGGCTCATGCCCAGAGCAAGGGCTTGCTCATCGATCACCATGTCACCGTCTGTGGCGATGATCTCGAACTTATAATGACTCACCAGCACGGCGAAGATAGCGAGCAAGTCCACAAGCTGGCCTGGGACACTTTCGTCGAGTGTACGACTGTGGCCAGAAGTCTGAAGCTGCACGGTGCGGGACAGGATCTACTGTCGGACGCATTCTCCGGCAATGTCAGGGGAATGGGACCGGGCACCGCGGAGATGCAGTTCTCAGAACGAGAGGCTGAGACGATTATCATATTCATGGCGGACAAGACGGCCTCCGGAGCGTGGAATCTTCCCCTATACAAGATGTTCGCCGACCCATTCAACACCATAGGCCTGGTCATCGCCTCCAATATGCACACCGGCTTCACCTTTGAGGTCCACGACGTCAAGGAGAGCAAGAAGATCATCTTCAACGCCCCTGATGAGATCTACGACATGCTCATCTTTCTTGGCGCGCCAGGTCGTTATGCAGTGAAAGCAGTCTACCATCGGGAGAGCGGTGAAATCGCTGCCTCGTCTTCCACCGATAGACTGTGTCTCACGGCAGGTAGATACGTGGGCAAGGACGACCCCGTCTGCATAGTCCGCTCCCAGGGGAAATTCCCGGCTGTGGGCGAGATACTTGAGCCGTTTGCCTCTCCTCATATAGTAGAGGGCTGGATGAGGGGTTCACACAACGGCCCGTTGATGCCGGTGGCCGTCCGGGATAGCAATCCCTGCCGGTTCGACGGCCCTCCTAGAGTGACAGCTGCTGGCTTTCAACTCGCGAATGGTCGGCTGGTCGGCCCCCGTGACCTCTTCGACGACCATGCCTTCGACGAGGCCCGCCATCAGGCCAACATCATGGCCGATTTCCTGCGCCGAATGGGCCCCTTCGAACCGCACCGGCTGCCACTTGAGGAAATGGAGTACACCACTATGCCCGAGGTGATGAAGAAGCTGGCTCCCAGGTTCGAAAGCATCTGATCCAGGCAGCCGGAACGGTGAGAATGCCCGATCTTCTCTTAGCTACCTCCAATCCGGGGAAGATCAGAGAGTATCGCACTCTCCTGCAAGGAGTTGGTTACAGGATAACCACACCGGAAGCAGAGGGGATCGCAGAGACCGTCACCGAATCCGGGCACACCTACGAGCAAAACGCCCGACTCAAAGCCATAGCCTTTGCCAGACTGAGCCACCTTACCACGCTGGCTGATGACTCGGGTCTGGAGGTGGATGC
>JAWOGR010000140.1:0-6976 GCA_046496625.1 Dehalococcoidia bacterium
AGCTGACCCGGTCCTGAGGCGACAGCAGGTCATCGGGTAGAAATATTCCTCCACGTTGGTTATAGTTGTCGCTCGGGACCAACATGGATTGCCCATCGGGGCGAGAAAGGAGGCCGGTTTGAAGGAGCTAACCATCAGTTCTGATGCGCCCGGGCAGAGGCTCTTCGCACTGGGCAATGAAGCCATAGCCAGAGGGGCCATAGAGGCCGGGGTTCAGGTGGCCGCTGCCTACCCGGGCACTCCGTCGAGCGAAATAGTGGGCACGCTGGCCGGCGTCGCCAGAGAACTCGACATGTACGTTGAGTGGTCGACCAATGAAAAGGTGGCCTTTGAGGTCGCCCTGGGCGCGTCGATCTGCGGGGTCAGAGCCATGTCGGCGATGAAGCATGTAGGCGTAAACGTCGCCCATGATCCGTTGATGACGGCCAGCCATATAGGTGCCAAAGGAGGCCTGGTGCTGGTGGCCGCCGACGACCCCTGGGCCTGGAGTTCGCAGAATGAACAGGACAGCCGCTACATCGCCCTGCAGGGCTACATACCTGTTCTCGAGCCTTCCTCGGTCCAGGAAGCAAAAGACATGATGGCCGACGCCTTCGCGCTGTCCGAGGAGTTCGGCCAGCTTTTCATGCTCAGGTCGGTCACCAGGATAAGCCACGGGCGCGGCGATATCGTGCTGGGCGACATATCGCGGGAAAGAAGAAAGGGGTCATTCAAGAAAGACCCCGACCGGTTGGCCTATGTGCCCCGCGTGGCCAGGCTGAACAAACCTCTCATGCTGGAGAGATTCCGGAGAATAGCGGAAGCCGCCGATACACTGTCCTACAATCGCCTGGAGATGAAGGACAGGGCCAGATTGGGCATCATCGCCTGCGGCCTGTCGTACAGCTACACCATTGAGGCCATGCGGTGGCTGGGAGTAGAGGACAAGGTCTCCATACTGAAGATCGGAACCCCACACCCGCTCCCGATGAAGCTCATACTCGAGTTGCTGAAGTCGGTACCGGAGATACTGGTAGTGGAGGAACTGGACCCGTTCGTCGAGCTTCACGTCAAGGCCGTCGTGGGCGAACACGGTATCCCTGTTAGAGTACACGGAAAGAACATCGTCCCCGCAATAGGCGAGCTATCGACCAGAAAGGTCACCGAGGCCATCGCCGGACTCACCGGAAGGGGATTACCGGTGGATTTCGCCCGACTGGACAGACTGGAGCAGGAGGTAGCCCCGCTGCTACCGTCCCGACCGCCTGCCCTGTGCCCCGGTTGCTCCCACCGCGCCTCGTTTCGCGCGATCAACATGGCAGCGCAGAGGGTAGCAAGGGAATACGGCGAGGACGTAGAGCCCATCTACCCCGGCGACATCGGCTGTTACACGCTGGCCCTCACTCCACCGCAGAACGCCGTCGATACCTGCGTCTGCATGGGGGGAAGCTTCGGGCTTGCCAACGGCATAGCCCATGTAGTTGACGCCCCCGTGATTGCCCACCTGGGCGACTCCACCTTCTTCCACTCCGGGATACCGCCCCTGATAAACGCCGTATACAACAAGGCGAACATAACCATGGTCGTACTGGACAACTCGGCCACGGCCATGACCGGCTTCCAGCCTCATCCCGGCACCGGCCAGACAGCTACAGGAGACGAAGCTGTCTCGCTCAAGGCAGAGGAGGTAGCCAGGGCCTGCGGAGTCGCATTCGTGGAGGTGGCCGATCCACGGGATTTGAGGGCAGCAGCCGAGACCATAGAAAGAGCGATAAGGTTCCCGGGGCCGGCAGTCGTGGTGTCCAGAGGCCCCTGTGCAGCTATCGAGCTCAGGGAGAAGAGACGGGCGGGCGAGAAGATAGTCCCCTACTACATCGATCAGGAGAAATGTAACCCGAAGTGTGACGCCTGCATCAAGCTGCTCGGCTGTCCGGCGATAGTGAAGCAGGAGGGCAAGACGATCATCGACGCCCCACTATGCACAGGCTGCGGTCTGTGTGTCCAGGTCTGTCCATATAAAGCTATAGTAGAGGAGCGAAGCGGATGATGAAAGAATTCAACATACTGCTGGCCGGTGTTGGCGGACAGGGGGTAATCCTGATGTCGGAGTTGCTGGGAAGGGCTGCGATTGCCGATGGCCTGAGGGTCAGGGGCTCGGAGATACTGGGTATGGCGGTCAGGGGCGGTTCGGTGACCAGCATAATCAGGATCGGAGACGATGTTCACGGCCCTCTGGTTCCCCGGGGAAAGTGCCACATCCTCATGGGGCTCGAGCCCTCAGAGGCGCTGAGACACGCGAGCTACCTGGCAGAATCCGGCCTGGTGATACTCAATACTACCCCCGTGATCCCCTTCACCGTATCGCTGGGCCAGAGCGATTATCCTGCGCTGTCCCAGGTGCTGGAGAAGCTGAGTGCGATCGCGGGCAGGGTGATCAAACTGGACGCCTCAAAGGCTGCTGTAGAGGCCGGCAGCCCCCTGACAACCAACATCGTGATGCTGGGAGCGCTCTTCGGTGTGGAGTTGCTGCCGATAAAGACATCGACCATAAAGGAAACCATCCAGGCGCGTTTCTCCCCCAGGCTGGCTCCCATAAACATAAGGGCCTTCGACCTCGGCTACGAGGCAGCCGGCAAGGACTAAGACGGCCATAGAGCCGGCCTCCCATATGGTGGCTGAGTTCTGATCCCGACCCGGCATGACAGGCTATGGTGCCTTTTTTGGTCAGACGTGACGTGGTAGAATATACTCTAGAATGGGAACAGAAGAAGACCTGAACAGTCAGATGGAGGATATCCTGGCCAGGATAGAGGAGGCGAGGAGGGAGCTGAAGGCCCTGCGGAGACACCCCGCTGAGGGCGCTAGGGGGAAGTCAGGGGCCACATTCCTCACAGGCAAGGAGCGGATGCTCCGGGCGGAGGAAGCGGCGAGGCACCTGGACGAGTTGAGGCAGCAGGAACAGGAGATCCGCGCTAAACTCGAGCCAAGAGACGGCGAGAGCAGTCCGGAAGAGCCTGAGCCCGAGACGTGATCATCGGCCGGGCCGGGTGACCGGATCACGCCGTCCGCAGTGCCCGGACCTGTCGGCGCCGCCGCCTGACTCCGAATTGATCTTCCTGAGAGAGGTGCAGTATGCAGCATTATTCGATTGAGCAGAGCCGTAACTTCCTGAAGGATAGTGTAAGAAAGACTATCGACTTCTCAAGGACCGACCAGAGCATGGGGGTTGCTCCGCCTCCCATACAGAAGCCGTATTCGCATGGCGCCGAGATGATCGACCTGGTTCCACCCGGGGAGTTCCGGGCACTGTCGAGCACGAGCCTGCTGTCGGCCATAGCCAACCGGCGGAGCCACAGGGAGTTCGAAGAGACCCCGCTTTCACTGAAGGAGTTGTCATTCCTCCTGTGGACAACCCAGGGCCTGCGGGAGCCGGCCACCCTCGGCCACGCCCGCAGGACGGTACCGTCCGCCGGAGCCCGCCATGCACTGGAGACCTATCTCTGCGTCCTGAATGTGAAAGGGCTGGACATCGGGCTGTACAGATACCTGCCGGTTGAACACCAGCTGCTGGTTGAGTACAGGGACGAGAAAGCAGGAGAGAAGATAGGCCGGGCGTCTTTCGGGCAGGCATGGATGGCGAGTGCCGCAGTGGTCTTCATATGGTCTGCTATCCCCTACCGTACGGAGTGGCGTTATGGCCTCGCCGCTCACAAGGTCATCCTGCTGGATGCCGGACACGTCTGTCAGAACCTCTACCTGGCCTGCGAAGCGATCAACGCCGGCACCTGCGCCGTTGCTGCCTACGACCAGGAACTGACCGATGAACTGCTAAGAGTTGACGGGGAGTATGAGTTCGCCGTGTACCTGGCAGCAGCAGGAAAGGTGAACTGAACCGGGATAGGCCTTTCCATAACAGGCCCCTGCCAGCAGGGAGCATCATTGCAGCCACACATCACCGTTGGACAGACGGCAACCCGTTTCCACGGGCTGGAAATCGACCGCGAGAGATGCAATAATGAACTGAAAGGCACGAACATAAGGAGAACAAGACGATGTGTGAGTTCTGTCATAAGCACGGCGAGGGCGAAAAATGGTACCTGAAGGCAGAGAACTACTCAGAGGATCTGTTGAGCGACCTGAACCGGCGCAAGTTCATCGCGGATTTCTTTTCCGGAGCCCAATATCGCCCTGATGGTCATCCAGAGCTCGAACGGCTGCGTACAATGCCCGGCTTCGTCAAACGGGTGATGATGCCACACTTAATACGCAGGCAGAAGAAAGTACACTACGGGCAGGTCTTGCCAATCGAGGACGTGGAGAGGATCTTTGGTTTCGTCAACAGCGTGGTCCGGTTGCCCTGCATATGCCGCTATATCAACCTCGGCACCGAGCAACGCTTCTGTTACGGAATCAGCATGGTGCCGCAAGAGGGCGAGATGATGAGGATAATAAAGGGAATCGACAGGGACTACCTAACCGGTCCGGACACGTCCGGGCTCGAAGAAATGCCTAAGGAAGAGGCCCTGGAGAACTTCCGGCAGTATGAGAAGGAAGGACTGTGCCATAGTGTCTGGACATTCGTGGCGCCGTTCATCGGTGGCATCTGCAACTGCGACTGCTCGGACTGCGGTGCCATGCAGGCGACGGTAACCAGCGGCTTCCCCGTGATGTTTCGCGCGGAGTACGTGGCCGGGGTGGACCCGGACCTGTGCAACGGCTGCCGACAGTGCATGCGCGTCTGCCAGTTCGGAGCAATAGGGTACAGTGCGGCCAACGAGAAGATCTTCATCGATCCGCTGCGCTGTTACGGCTGCGGAATCTGCCGGGCAAGCTGCACCAAGGATGCCATCCAGCTTCACGACCGCGCCAGTGTACCGGCGGTAGCCGGTGTCTGGTAGCCTGCGCACGACGGCAGGAATTCGGAACACCCGTCAACCCAATCGCACACTGCTCTAAGATATGGGCTCCGTAGCAGGCCCGGTCGCCGGAGGTTCATTCCAGATGCCACTCCTCTTCTGCAGACGGTACTCGCGGTAGAGCCACAATCCTGCCACGATGGCGCCGCCGACGTCGGAGAGCGGGAGGGACATCCACAACCCGGTAAGCCCCAGGAACCGCGGCAGAATGAGAAGCGCCGGGAGGAGAAAGGCCAGCTGTCGCACCAGCGAGAGGGCAGTAGCCGTCCACCCTTTGGACAATCCCTGAAAGGTGATGATGAACATGATGGTGGGACCGACAAGGAAGAGCGCGGAGATAAATATGCGCATACCCGGCACGGCTATGGCCAATAGCTCGGGAGTGTCGTTGAAGATGGCGATCACCCTGGGGGCTAAGATCGCGAGCAGCACACTTGTCGCGCCGAGCACCCCTGCTACGATGAGCGAGCCCTGCCTGACGGCCGCCCACATGCGTTCCCAGAGTCGCGCTCCAAAACAGAAGCCCACTATAGGCAGAAGGGCATGGGCCACGCCGACAACCGGTATGAAGGCCAGCTCTGCGATACCGAAAGCGATCCCCAGGGCCGCCAGTGCCAGCGCACCAAACCCGGCGACGATCCTGTTTAGTACGACGAAGATCCCGGCTTCCGTCATGTCCATCAGCATGGACGGCAGTCCTACACGGTAGATCTGGGCTATTATCGTGAAGTCGGGCTTGAGGTGGCGCGGCCTCACCCGGTACAGGGACTGCCTCCGCAGCAGGAAGTAGCAGCTAAGTGTACAGGCCGCTGCCCCCGATATGGTGGTCGCCAGTCCGGCTCCACCTATGCCCATCTCGGGGAAGGGCCCCCAGCCGAAGATGAGGAACGGGTCCAGGGCAGCGTTGACCACCGAACCGACGACGGTGAAGATCATGGGCTTCATCGCATCTCCGGCCGCCTGGAAGATGTTGCGGGTGATCACGCGAAACACGATGAAAGGTATTCCCCATCCGAAGAAGGACAGGTAGCGAACAGTGAGGTCGGTGATCTCAGGAGTGGCCCCGAGGAGAGATGCTATCTGCCTGCCGAACACAAGGGTGGCAACGAGGAAGATGGATCCAAAGAAGATGCTCAGAGGGAAGGCCTGTCCCGCCACCCGGTTGGTCGCTTCGACATTCCTCTCGCCGAACCGCCGTGACGCCAGTGCGTTGGCGCCCACGCCGGAGCCATATCCTATGGCAAACACCACTATCTGGAAGGGAAAGGTAACCGTTATAGCGGCGATTGCCTGGTAGCTGAGCCTCCCCAACCAGAAGGTGTCGGCCAGGAAATAGAGGGACATAGCGATCATCGAGACCATGCTCGGCACACTGAGGCGGAATAGCAGCTTCCTCAGCGGCTCGGTGCCGAGACGGGCCGTGCTCTTGTTCAGTTCGCCGGACTTCTCTGTTTCCATCTTACCTGAAGCAAACGTTCGTCATGCAGGGCGTGACCGTTCAGCACGATGACATGGTGCGAACAGAAGCCATAAGGGACTAGGGACTCTCAGAAGGTCTGCTGTCTGCCGGCTATTCTACCTTTGCTGTACGGCGAGTGCAAGTCGGGAATGAGCGCTCGAGAAGGCACCTAACTCTAGCGGCGGGTGCGGAGCAACCCCTCGGAACGGAACCACTCAACGTGATCGCGTATAGACTCCTGCCACGGCCTGGTTGTGAAGCCCAGTTCCTCGCGCGCCCTGGCGGAACTGATCATAGAGTTGCTCTTGAGGACGTCGATCGAGTAGGCGGTGAAAACCGGCTGTCTGCGCAACAACCAGTAGTATCCGCTGGCGAGCACTCCGGCGGTCCGTGCTATGGCGGCCGGTATTTCATAGGTCGGCGCTCGCTTGCCTATATTGCGCTGCAATTCCTTCATCAACTCCGGCACCTGCACCTGGGCACCCGAGAGTATGTAGTGTCTGCCCGGTTGACCATTATCAGCGGCCCAGATGAGCCCCCGGGCAGCATCCCGCACGTCAACGAAGTCGTAGGCTCCTCTCACGTCCGACTTCAGATGGCCGCTGGCGAAGTCCAGTATCAG
>JAWOGR010000168.1:0-6954 GCA_046496625.1 Dehalococcoidia bacterium
CGACTTCTGGACAGTCCGTATGAAGCCGGGAAAACCACTTGCCTTCGGAACCATGGTGACCGCCGAAGCGAAGAAAGAGAGGAAGGTGCCCCATCTGGGACTGCCGGGCAATCCCGTCAGTTCCATGATCACGTTCGAACAGTTCGCCCGACCGGCCATATTGAAGATGCTGGGATATGACAACCTGGCGAAGCCTGCCGTCCGGGCGACCATTGATAGAGACATCCCCAACAGAGACGGGCGGCGCGTCTTTGTGAGGGTTATCGTAACCGAGCGTAGTGGCCAGTACTATGCTTCGCTGACCGGGCCCCAGGGCTCGGGCATTCTCACGTCGATGGTCAAGGCGAACGGATTGGCTGTGATACGTGAAAACCAGAAGCTGGTTAGTGCCGGGGACACGGTCGATGTGCAGATGCTCGATTGGAGACAGGAGTAGGCAAGGTGCATAGTGTGCCTATTGTCTCAATAGTGGGAAGGTCCCGGTCGGGCAAGACTCTGTTGATGGAGCAGCTTATTGCAGAGTTCAAGGGAAGAGGTTACAGGGTGGCTGCCTTGAAGCATAGTCGGGGTGGTATGGAAGTGGACTACCCCGGCAAGGATAGCTGGAGGTTCACTAAGGCGGGCAGTGACGCAGTGTTGGTGAGTTCGCCCGGCAAGCTTGCGCTCATCAAGAGCGTTGAGCGCGAGCCCGAGATCGACGAAATCTTGCGCACGATCGGTCCTGACTTCGACATCGTGCTCGCTGAAGGGTTCAAGAGGAGCAATCTTCCCAAGATCGAGGTGCACAGGGGAGATCTCGGCGGCGAACTGGTATGTCCATCCGACGAACTCCTTGCGGTCGTCACGGACGTCCATCTGGACGCTGGGGTGGCTCGTCTTTCGATGAACGACACCGGAGCCATAGCCGATCTCATCGAGCAGTCCGTAGTTCGGCCAGTTCAGGCGAGCGGTGTTCGGTCCCCCGTTGCGAATGAAGAGGAGCTTCAGCAGATATGATCACGGTAGGTGTCTTAACGGTTAGTGACAAAGGGGCGAGAGGAGAACGTGAGGACAGGAGCGGCCTTGCGATCCGCGAGTCTCTGTGCAGCATGGGTGCCGAGATCGTGAAGTACGGCATCGTTCCCGATGAGAGGGGTGTTATCGCTGAGATGCTTGTTGATTGGGCGGACAGGGATGCACTGGACGTGATAATGACGACAGGCGGGACTGGTCTTACTCCTAGAGACGTTACACCGGAGGCCACCCTTGCGGTGGTCGACAGGGTCGTGCCCGGCTTTGCGGAGGCCATGAGGGCCGAAAGCCTGAAGAAGACGCCCATGGCCATGCTCAGTCGCGCGGTTGTCGGCACCCGGGGGAGATGCCTTATCATTAACTTGCCGGGAAGCCCGAAGGCGGTGCGCGAATGCCTGGAGGTTATCCTGCCGGCATTGCCCCATGCTGTGGAGACGATGAAGGGCCAGTCGGGCGATTGCGGCGCAACCGACGCCTGAGCGATAGCTCCGGTATGCCTTCGTCTCGCCGTTTGACTGTATGCGACTTCCTGCAGTGAGGACGTGGGTGGCGGGTTGGATTATTTTCCCACACCCGGACTGCCATCGTGCCTTTTTTTCTCTGAGATGATAGACTGGAAGTGTCGTGAGCCAGTCCTACGTTGGCCAGTTGATGCGTGGTGTCGTGGAGCCGTTGCTGCTCTTCATCATCGCCGACCTGCCTGTCCACGGCTATGAGATCGCGAGGGAGTTGGAGCGAAGGAGCGAAGGATACTTCGATCTGACGGCGAGTACGCTGTATTCGGCACTACGCCGTTTGGAGAGCCGGGGACTCGTGCAGAGTACGTGGGAGCAGGTATCTATGCAGAGGCGGCGGTGCTATCAGTTGACGGAGAAGGGCCGTGAGATTCTGTCCGAGCAATTGGCTCAATGGGATCAGTTCCTCGGCGCCACTGATAGGGTCATAGACGGCTAGCCCGGTGGACATCAGGATCCTTGGTGCCCATTCATCCGAACTACGAGGGGCGCGACTTGCATCCCTGCTTGTCGACGATACTCTGCTCATAGATGCCGGTGGTGTCACGTCTGCCCTCTCTCTGCATGAGCAGGAGAGGATCAGGACCGTTCTGCTGACGCATCATCACTTCGACCATACCCGCGACCTGGTTACCCTGGCTGCCAACGCTGCTAACTACTGGCAAGGACAACTGGTGGTCTGTGGCCCGGGCCACACGCTTGACATCGTAGCCAGGTATCTGTTTGACGGAGTTCTATATGTCAACTTCCTGGAATACCCGAGCAAAGCGAGACCATGTGTCGTACTGGATGCTATCGAGCCCAATGTGAGCAGACGCATCGCAGGGTACGATGTTCTGGCATTGCCTGCGAAGCACTCTGTACCCGCGGTGGGCTATCAAGTGACCTCGCACGACGGCAAGAGCTTCTTCTACACAGGAGATACCTGCGGGGGCCTGGCAGATTTTCGGCAAGTCGTCTCGACCCGATTGCTTATCACGGAAGTCACCGGCCCTAACGAGAATGCGGACTGGCTCAGGACGGTAGGGCACCTCTGCCCGGCGGCTATCAAGGAGGAGCTTGAGGAATGGCGCCGGGTGAGCGGCCGGTTGCCGCGTGTCATAGTTGTCCACATCGGTAATGCGTTTGAGCGGCAGATCGAGAGAGAGGTAGCCCGGGTTGCGAAGGAACTGGAAGCTGACATAATCATCGGGCATGAGGACATGCAGGTCGCTCTGTAACAGGCTGCCGTTTGCCGTCGATTAGCTCTGAGAGTCGCAGGTCAGGGTTCGGGTTTGAAAGCTGGCGCCATGGCGTTGGTTACCATGGCGCCAGCTCTGCCGTTCAGTCCAACTTTGGAAGGTTGGCCAGTGCCGCTACTACCTTCTCTTTAGGGTATTCGTAGTCCTCGAGCTTGCCTGAAAGATATTCATCGTAGGCAGACAGGTCGAAGTGGCCATGTCCGCTGAGGGCTATGAGGATGGTCTTAGGTTCTCCAGCCTCTTTGCAGCGAAGGGCTTCGTCAATGGCCACCCTGATGTTGTGACATGACTCAGGTGCAGGGATTATGCCCTCGGCGCGGGCAAACCTTACTCCTGCCTCGAAGGTTGCCGTCTGGTGCACGGCTTTGGCCTCGACGTAACCCAGCTTGTGTAGATGGGATATGATAGGGGCCATACCATGGTAGCGCAGTCCGCCTGCATGTACCGGTGGCGGTATGAAGCCATGCCCGAGAGTGTGCATCATGAGAATCGGGGCAAGGCCGACTGAATCTCCGTAGTCCCACGTGTACGGTCCCTTGGTCATAGTAGGACATGCCTCTGGCTCGACGCATATGATACGCATATCCGGCTTCTTGCCGCTGATCTTATCTCTAATCCAGGGGATGAACTGGCCGGCGAAGTTGGAGCCGCCACCGACGTTACCCACTATGATGTCCGGGTAGGCATCGGCCATTTCCATCTGCTTCCTGGTCTCCTCGCCGATAATGGTCTGGTGCAGCAGTACATGGTTGGCGACGCTCCCTATCGAGTACTTGGTATCGTCGTGGACGAAGGCATCCTCTATTGCCTCGCTGATGGCAATGCCCAGGCTGCCGGGACAGTCAGGGTCGTCTTTGAGGATCTTCCTGCCGACCTCGGTATCGGGGCTGGGGCTCGGCACTATCTTCGCACCCCAGGTCTCCATGAGGATCCGGCGATACGGCTTCTGGTAGTAGCTGGCCTTGACCATGTAGACCTTGCACTCGAGGCCGAAGAAAGCGCACCCCATGGACAGAGCGCTGCCCCATTGTCCGGCACCCGTCTCTGTGGCCAGTCTTGTTACACCTTCCTTCTTGTTGTAGTAGGCCTGGGCCACCGCGGTGTTAGGCTTGTGGCTGCCGGCCTGACTCGTCCCTTCGTATTTGTAGAAGATTTTCGCGGGAGTTCCCAGATCTTCCTCCAGTCTGTATGCCCGGTGCAGGTTGGTGGGTCTCCACGTGCGGTAGATGTCCTGGACTTCCTCGGGGATCTCGATCCACCTTTCTTTGCTGAACTCCTGCCTGTTTATGGCGTCGGGGAAGAGAGGAGGTGGTAGTGGCATGTCCATAGGACATGGTTCCTTGGTGCCCGGGTGCCGCTCGGGCGGAAGTGGCTCGGGGAGATCGGGCAGGATGTTGTACCAGCGGGTAGGCATTTCCTTGTCCGACAACATGAACTTCGTCTGTTTCATTCTTTTCTCCTTTCACATTCTCGTTCGGCTATGATTGCGAAGCCAAGCTGATCTACATGTCAACCTCCATTACAGTAAGGCGTCTCCGGCACAATAGTCATCACAACAGAAAACCTCTCGCCCCCAGGGGCGAGAGGTTTGACCTTCGCGGTGCCACCCTGATTCGGCCTATGCGGCCATCTCTTTCAGGTACGGCCCGATTCCGGGCGATACCCTGGACTGTGATAACGCTGTCCCTGCGACAAAGCCTACTCGGCGTAAGCCTTTCGGTTTGCAGCTCCCAGGTCCATTCCAGCCTCGCGCGAGTATCGGCTCACACCTTATCCGACTCTCTGAACTCCGCCTTAAGCTGTACTAGTCCTGTTCTCAGCCTTTCCGCTATTCAGTTGCGGCAAATATAGACCTTGCCAACCCGTTTGTCAATAGCCAGCTACGGATTGTTCCCTGGCGTCCGATGTGGTTCTGCTTGAGGCCGTTAGCAGGCGATGGTAGAATAGGCCGGAGAGGTGCCTCAGAAGACATCTACGACGCATGACCGAGAACAGGCATACATCTTTCAGCCGCCCCGGCATCATCCGGCCTCCGAGTGAATGGAAGAGCTATTTTCTCCCGTTGACCGGCGGGTGCTCCAACAACACGTGCACGTTCTGTGGGTACTATGGCTCTAAGCTCCAGATGAGGGATCCTGAGGAGGCTAAGAGCGAGATAGACGCGGTTGCCCTGTTCCAGCGAAAAGGCATTCGCCTATCCGGCTTGTCCGAGGTGGTGTATGCAGTGGCTCAGGGTTGGGATGGCAGGAGGGTGTTTCTTCAGGATGGCGATGCGCTTGTCTACCCTTTCCCGAAGCTCGTGGACGTTCTCGTGCATTTGAGTGAGAAGCTGCCGCATGTCGAACGAGTAGGCGCATATGCCACACCCCGGGACATCCTCCACAGAAGCGCGGGTGAACTCAGTGAGCTTCGGAAGCTCAGGCTGGGCATTCTCTATATGGGACTCGAGACCGGGGATGATGAGCTGCTGAAGAAGGTAGGCAAGGGAGTCAGTTCGGACCAGTTGATTGAGGCTGGGGTGAAGGTGAAGGAGGCGCGAATACCACTCTCTGTGACCGTGATTCTGGGACTCGGTGGTATCGAGCGAAGCAAAGAGCACGTCGCAGGGACGGCGAGAGTTCTTACCGCGATCGACCCGGAGTATGCGGGGGCCCTTACGTTGACGCTCGTCCCGGGCACTCCGCTTCACGACGAATGGCAGCGGGGGGAGTTCCAGCCCCTCTCTCCCTTTCAGTCTTTGGGAGAACTGAAGTCGATCATAGATACCTCCGCTTTCAACGATTGCTTCTTCAGTTCCATGCATGCCTCAAACTACCTGTCAGTGCGGGGCAAGCTTCCCCAGGACAAGGGGAAGATGATAAGCCAGTTGGACAGAGTCCTGGCGTCAGGTGATTCTGCCCTCCTCAGACCTGAGTATCTCAGGGGCCTGTGACACCGGACGGGTCACGCCCGCGGTGACAAATCGGGTACTCTTGACATATACTAGCCGCCCAGAAGTCGCGGGCCAGTGCCATGACTGAAGTGACGACGAATGATGTGTTGTCAGGATCCCTGACGTCTGAGAGCCGCCGCCCTGACAGTGCTGTAGATGCCACAAAGTGTTTGCGTGAGCGATTAGGGGACGGATGGTGATGGGGTATAGAGCTTACTGACTCAGCAACCTGAGATCACTGCCTCAGATAGCACGATTGTCTGAAGGGCACATACGGGACATCGAGATCGTCGGTTCTGGTCCGGCCTTCAGGGCAGAAATCCCGACTGAGTGGACCGACCCTTCTTAGCAATCTATGACTAGCATGCAACCCGGTACAGTGACCTGAGACCTGCGTTCGGAGAAGAGAGGTTCTTCTTTCAAGCTGAGCTCGATAGCATGCTCCAACACGGAGAGACCGACGGTGAATCTGACTGCTAACCACGCTGGATTCGATCAATGCGGAGAAGCGTTTCGGTAAGGCCGCTTCACGCACAGCCGGGACGAGTGAGCAGCTTCATGTGGCGTTCAGCTTCTTGATCAAGAAGGCCACGTTCTTGCCGAAGTTCCAGGCCGTCCTCAGCCCTTCCTCATCCTCTTCCACGGTGCCCTTTTCGCGGCCGATGGCAACGTTCCAGTAAGTGGAGCCGGGTATGAAGAACCCGAGAATCTGGAACCAGTAAGTCAGTTGAGCGAAGGTGAAGTTCTTTCCCGCGCGGCGGGCCACCACCAACGCTCCGCCTACCTTTCCGCTGAACGGTCTGCCGTGCGGGCCTGATATGTACCCGACGCGGTCCATAAGAGCCTTGATCTGGGCTGTAGCTGAGCCGAAGTAGACGGGCGAGGCCAGGATTATTCCGTCGGCCTCTTTCATCCGGAGGTATATCGGGAAGAGATCGTCCTCGATAGTGCACCGTTCCTCGTCTTTGCATGCCATACAGGCATTGCAGGGCCTTATGTCGAGACCTGCAAGCTGGATCAGCTCGGTATACAAACCCTCATCGGAAATTGCCTTGAGCGTGTGCGCGGTCAGGAACTCTGTGTTCCCCTGCTTCCTGGGGCTTCCTACTATGCCTATTACGTTCATATCTCTCTCCTTGTTCTGTGATGGCATGTGAGTACTCGCCAGACCCGGATCTGCTCTGATGGTCGGGGGGGGCGCATAGTTGCAGCCTGGCGTCTTTACATTTTAGAACTCTGGCAGAAGCAATGGAAG
>JAWOGR010000042.1:0-4002 GCA_046496625.1 Dehalococcoidia bacterium
TCTTTGGGCTTGCGCTGCCTGGCGGCAGAGATGACGCCGGAGGCTGCCTCAAGGATGGTCCTGGTTGAGCGGTAGTTCTGCTCCAGAAGGACGACCCTGGCTTCCGGAAAGTCCTTCTCGAAGCTGAGGATGTTGCGAAGGTCGGCGAACCTCCAGGAGTAGATGGATTGGTCGGGGTCACCCACCACGCACAGGTTGCGATACTTGCCTGCCAGCTGCTTCATCAGCATGTACTGGACGATGTTGGTATCCTGGAACTCGTCGACGAGAATGTGAACGTACCTGGACCGGTACCTGTCGAGAACCTGAGGGTTGTCCTGGAACAACTGCACGGTCCTCATCAGCAGGTCATCGAAGTCGACCGCCTGCCCCTTGTTCAGCAATTCCTGATACCGCTGGTACACCCTGCCGACTATCTCCTCGTAGTAACTGCCCACCCGCTCGGCATATCCGGCAGGGGTGAGGAGGCGGCTCTTGGCAGAGCTAATGGCCGACCGCAGGGCGCGGGGAGCATACTGTTTGGTGTCGAGATTCAATTCCTCCATGACCTTCTTCATCAGGCTCAACTGGTCATCATCATCGTAGATGACAAAGGACGGCTCCAGTCCTATGGCCCTGCCCTCGCGACGGAGGATTCGGGCACAGATGGCATGAAAGGTGCCGAGGGTCAGTGCCTCGGCCGCGTCGCCCAGCAGCAGCCCCAACCTGTCCCTCATCTCGCGCGCTGCCTTGTTGGTAAAGGTAACGGCCATGATGCCATGGGGCTGCACGCCGCAGACCTTGACCAGATAGGCGACACGGTGGGTGATGACCCTGGTCTTACCGCTGCCGGGTCCGGCCAGTATGAGTATGGGTCCCTCAATGGCTTCGACGGCCTGTCTTTGTGCGGGGTTGAGTGCGGCAAGGATGTCCATGTGGATCAGGGAACAATTATAGCACCGGACAGAGACAGCCCCCAAGAAACGACGACCCCCCTCTCCACGTGTCACCGTGATCCGCAGCGCCAGCCCGCCCTAGTGCGCCGAATACTGCCCAACGAAATTTGACAAACGGCATCTGTATATGCTAGATTAAGGTGTCCCGAGTAGCCGAACGGGAAGTTGGTGGCCAGGAACCTGCGCCGAGTAAGCAGAGCCTGAAAGGATGAGGGGCGGAGACCAGCAGGAGGGAGGTTACTCGGGACTTCTCTTTTTTCTCGTCTATGACCCGCCTTCCCACAGTCCGGCAGTCTGATCCACCCGCTCAGGCGAGCTACCCTCTACCTGTACGGGCCGGCACGCCGCAGATCGAGTCCCACTGTATGCTTCCGGGCATGAGCATTGTCGCGAGGGCCACAGGTTGAGCCAGCTATGCTTTGTTGTTATACTTGAATCGGGATCATGGCCGACGCAAGCGAGGTCCACAACACGCTCGGCGAATCCTTCAGCCGGGGTTCTCTGATGGAGCAGGCCTTCGTGCACCGTTCCTATCTCAATGAGAATCCGTTGTTCACCCGGCCCAGCAACGAGCGCCTGGAGTTTCTCGGCGACGCCCTGCTCAGCTTCATCGTGGCAGAGAAGCTGTACAAGGAGTTTCCCGACCTGCCCGAGGGGTCTCTGACCGAGATTCGTGCTTCGCTTGTCTGCCGCGACACCCTGGCGGAACTGGCCTCCTCGCTCAGATTGGGACACCGGCTCCTGCTGGGGCAGGGCGAGGAGATGAACGGGGGGAGGTCGAAGCCGGGCAACCTGGCCAACGCCATGGAGGCGGTGATCGGCGCCCTGTATCTGGAACAGGGACTTGAGGCGACCAGGACATTCGTGCTGGAGCAACTGAAGCCACACCTGGACAGAGCAAAGGCGGGACAGATAGCCCCGAACTACAAGGCCATGCTACAGGAGTTCGTCCAGGGACAGGGCAGGCCGACTCCGGTCTACCGCCTTGTTGAGGCACGGGGGCCCGACCATGACAGGCAGTTCACAGCCGAAATCCTGGTCGAAGGAGAGGCTCTGGGAGTAGGCGAAGGAAAGAGCAAGAAGGCTGCTGAGAACCAGGCAGCAAGAGCGGCCTGGACAAGATTGAGGTGCGATCATGGGCAGACGCGATTACAGGCATAGAGAGTCGAAGAAACCGAAGAAGGGGGCACAGAAGGCCAAGCCGATCTCGGAACTTGTGCCGCAGACAGAGACAGAGGTAATCAAAAAGAAGAGGAAGCCCGCCGAGGAGTCCGAGGAATAGGCAGCTTGGCGGCTTACTTGGAGCTCTTCCAAGACGGCAAACTGCGGGATCGGGTAGAGACGGCTCTGTCTTCACTTGAAAGCTGTTCCCTTTGTCCCCGGGGTTGCGGCGCGAATCGTCTGGCGGGCGAAACAGGCAGATGCCACACGCCCCGCGAGGCAATCGTGTCCAGCTACGGCCCGCACTTCGGTGAGGAGGCCCCGCTTGTGGGCAGACACGGCTCGGGGACCATATTCTTCACCAACTGCAACCTTGAGTGCCTGGTCTGCCAGAACTATCCGGTAAGCCAGATGGGTGAAGGCGAGAGTGTGTCTATAGAGGAGCTTGCCCGCATCATGCTCTGGCTCCAGGCCAGAGGATGCCATAACATAAACCTGGTGTCGCCGAGCCACGTGGTGCCGCAGATCCTGGAGGCACTTGAGATGGCAGCGGAGCGGGGACTTCATCTCCCCCTGGTGTACAACTGCGGAGGCTACGACTCGGTGGAGACCCTGAAGATGCTCGACGGCATTATCGATATCTATATGCCCGACATGAAGTACGACGACGAGAGGACCGCCAGGGAGTTGTCGGGCATCGAGAACTATCCCTCGGTGAACAGGGCAGCGATCAGGGAGATGCATCGACAGGTGGGTGACCT
This sequence comes from Dehalococcoidia bacterium, assembly GCA_046496625.1. GTDB lineage: Bacteria > Chloroflexota > Dehalococcoidia > GIF9 > AB-539-J10 > RBG-13-51-36. Next base: position 2,858 of record JAWOGR010000042.1, read on the forward strand.
GGAGATGGACAGTGATGGAATGGCACGACGGGGGCTTCTGGTCCGCCACTTGGTCCTCCCGCATGGGCTGGCAGGAACAATGGGAGTGGTGGACTTCCTCAGCAAGGAGGTCTCCCTGAATACCTATGTCAACATCATGGCCCAGTACCGGCCCTGCCATAAGGCATTGGGGGTTCCCGGGCTGGAACGGCGGATATCGTCGACCGAGTTTCAGGACGCATTGTCGTCAGCGCGTGATGCCGGACTGAGCCGGCTGGACAAGCCATTTGCCCACGGGATGAGCCCCGCCTACGTCGCGACTCCGAATGACGGGTGTTGACATGGAGCGCCCCTTCGCTTGCGAGGACCTTCCGGGTCGCGAGGGCCACAGGGTGATCCGGGGGGAGAAAAATGTCGGATTACAGAGATGAGCAGTAAGGAAGAGACGGCCGATCTGGCGCATCTCTCAGTCACGGTCTACGGCCGGGTACAGGGCGTCTACTTCCGCCACTTCGTCCGCAACGCAGCCAGGAGGCTGGGCCTGACGGGCTACGTCCGCAATCTCGCCGGCGGCGAAACCGTCGAAGTACAGGCCGAGGGCGCAAGATCGCAGTTGCAGGAGTTGCTGGAGAAGATCAGGATAGGACCGCCGGGAGCCAGAGTTACGGAGGTGGACGAGGCCTGGACTGACTGTTCAGGCGATTTCGCCGACTTCAGCGTGTGGCGTTGACGGGACGCCGGCAGGGTGTTGAGAAGAAAGATGCCGGGCTGCTAACCGGTCAGGAGTCCATCTGGTCCTCGAGTTGAGCCCGTCCCTCGCTGATCAGCCTCAGGTGTTCCGACTCAGCGCCCGCTATCTGAGAGGCCTCAAGATCGGTCTCGTGGGGTTCACCGATCAGGATTCTCCCATAATCCTCCGCTTCGCCCTGCGTTGGATCGGCATCATCAGTGTAGGAGAACTTCTGGCGGGCTTCGATAACGCCGAGGTCGAAAGGCAGAGTGAAGTACAGGTCGGCAAGTACCTTCTCAATGCCCAACTCGTAGAGCGTACCCCAGCCACCCGGACCATCCCCCTGGTACTTGCTCACCGGCAGGAGACTCAACAGGTTGGCCACTGTGAAACGGCCCGCGTCGCCGCACGTCCTGAAGGGACTAACGCTAATCAG
>JAWOGR010000027.1:0-2676 GCA_046496625.1 Dehalococcoidia bacterium
GAGAGAATGCTCAGTATGATGGGAGCAAGGCTGCAAAGCGAACAGAATCTGATCTACTTACGCACGCTCGATAGACCTCTCACTCCTATCAACCTTCGCGTCCCTGGCGATATAAGTTCAGCCGCCTATTTTCTCGTTGCCGGAGCTGTTCACCCCGATGCAAGAGTCGTAATCAGGGATTGCGGGCTAAACACGACCCGAACGGGGATCATCGATGCTCTGCTTGAGATGGGAGCCCGGCTGACGATACTGAACGAACGCGTGGAGGCCGGTGAACCCGTAGCCGATATTGTGGTAGAATCTAGCAACCTGAGTGGAGTAGAAGTCGGTGGGGACCTCATCCCGCGTCTCATTGACGAGATTCCCGTGCTGGCAGTGGCCGGCTGCTTCGCCGGGGGCAGGACTGTGATCAGGAACGCAGGCGAACTACGCGTGAAGGAATCAGACAGGATCGCAACCGTGTCACGTGAACTGTCCCGTATGGGCGCCAGCATCGAGGCACTTCCTGACGGCATGATCATCCATGGCGGCAGGACACTGTCGGGCACGGAGGTGAGCAGTCATCGTGACCACCGGCTGGCGATGAGTCTGGGAGTGGCTGCTCTGCTTGCACAAGGAAAGACATCCATCAGATATGCTCATGCCACACAGGTATCATATCCTGCCTTCTGGAAGCATATGAGGCAACTATCATCATGTCGGGGCGATTCTTAAGAACCGGGTTAGGAGGCAATATGGGCACAGAATTGGTTCACATAGGATTCGGCAATGTCATCGCAGTGAACAGAGTTGTCGCACTTCTTACCGTTGACCAGCAACCGACAAAGCGCCTACTCCGGGAAGCTAAGGAGACCGGGCTTCTGATCGATGCCACACGCGGCAGGAAGGCCAAGACTGCGATTCTATTCGATACAGGTCACATGGTGCTGGCGCATGTAACCGCAGAGACCATCGCCAATAGACTGTCCACCTCGTCTCCATCCTGTGAGGAAAGAATTGAGATGTGCACTGCCTGACTCAACTCCGGAGCCGAACCTTCACACGAACCATGAGGGTAGCCACCAGTGCCGGCCTCTGCTGATCGTGCTATCCGGACCCTCAGGTGTAGGGAAGGATGCCGTTCTCTCAAGGATGAAGCAGTCGACACTCCCACTTCACCGCGTTGTTACCGCAACCACTCGCTCGAGACGTGCCAACGAGAGAGACGGAGTTGACTATCACTTTCTATCAAGAGAGGAGTTCCGGAAGAAGCTGAGCGAAGACGCATTTCTGGAGTGGGCAGTCGTATACGGCAATTACTATGGCGTGTTAAAGGAGGAGATCACATCGGCACTCTCCCGTGGGGTAGATGTAGCAGTCAAGGTGGATGTCCAGGGTGCCGCCACTATCAAGAAGACACTGCCCCAGGCCGTCTTCATCTTCCTGACACCTCCCTCGATGCAGGAACTGGAGGACAGGTTGAGGAGCCGGCTCAGCGAGTCTTGCGCCGACCTCGCAGTGAGACTGCAGACGGCACGAGAGGAAGCAAAGAGCTTACCCCTCTTCGACTACATAGTGGTGAATCACCGCGACAGGCTCGATGATGCCGTCGCGCAGATCGATGCCATTATCAGCGCAGAGAAATGCCGTGTCAAACAGAGAGTGGTGGAACTCTAGCCTCGCGTTGCCGAAGGCAGATGTCTCTTTGACAATCCGCCCATCCCGCTTCTACAATAGCCCTTGATATGAACTCGCCCGAGCGGCTTCACAGGCTTCAGCAGATCGACATCGAACTCCGCAAGAAGCACCAGGATCTGGATGATATGGTAAGCCGCCTGGCCGACAACAGAGCACTCGTCGCCGCCGAATCCCAACTCGCATCAGATACCGCGCAGCTGGAAGACGTGAGGAGCAAACAGAAGACGTTGGAATGGGAGTTGGAAGACCTTAACGAGAAGGCCAGGCAGACCAACAGCAAGCTGTTCGGCGGCACTACCAGGAATCCCAAGGAGCTGGTCAACCTGGAGAAGGAAGCGGCGATGCTCAAGGGCCAGATAGGCCGTAAGGAAGACTTGCTCCTGGCGCTGATCGATGAGATTGAGGCCGCAGAAGGCAGACTGAAGACCAGTACAGACCAGCAAGAGCGCCTGAAGCAGGAGTGGGAGGCCAGGCAGGAAACCCTGGGAGGAAAGAAAAGCGAGGTCGAGGCTGAGATAGGCGTGCTTGTTCAGACCCGCTCCGGGATGGCCGGACAGGTCGACTCTCAGGCCCTAGCCCTCTATGAGCGAATCAGGCTGACCAGGGAGTTGGCCGTCGTCAAGGTAGAGCGCGGAAGATGTCAGGGCTGCCACATCACTGTACCTACCAGTCAATGGCAGAAGGCCAAGGCCGGCAACATAGTTCAGTGTGGCAGCTGTAACCGGATACTATCCTCGGAATAGCCTGTACAAAGACCTGCAGCCGAACGCTGTGTCTCCACATGAGGGCAGAGTGAAGGCGTTCACAGTTCATAGAGAGATGGAGTTACGTTAATGCCCGGCGTTGTTTCGTGTGGAGCCTACATACCGGTGTGGCGGCTTGCCCGTGATACTATCGCGGAGGCCTGGGGAAGCACGTCGATAGGAGGCGAGAGAAGTGTCGCCAACCACGATGAGGACACGATCACGATGGCGACCGAGGCGACTATCGAGTGCCTGG
>JAWOGR010000120.1:0-4975 GCA_046496625.1 Dehalococcoidia bacterium
CGCTTCAGGCTGGAGACGCGGGATTCGCCGATGGACTTGCTGTGTCGCAGTATCCTGACCTGGGCATCCCTGCGTATCTTCCCCTCCATGACGTATAGTCCGGCTATACGGCCCAGCTTGCTGTTCGCGAATACAGCTCTTACCTCTGCTCGCCCGCTGAGCACATCGGCATAAGTGGGCTCGAGCATCCCTTTTAATGTCTTGTCAATGTCCTCTACAAGCTTGTAGATCACGTTGTAGTGCTGAATCCCGACTCCCTCCACACTGGCTAGCTGCACTGCTCCCGGCTCGCAGGGTGTATCAAAACCGATAACGATGCCCGTTGAGGCAGAGGCCAGAAGCACGTCGCTCTCTGTAATGCTACCGCTTGCAGCGTGGATGACCCTGACCTTGGCCTTGTCTGTACCGAGTCTCTCCAGAGAAGTCCTTACGGGTTCGATGCTGCCATCCACGTCCGTCTTCAGAACCACGCTCAACTCCTTTATCTGGCCGTCGCTTATCTGGCTTGAAAACGCGCTCAAGCTGAGGACGCCGCGCGCCCTCGTGTCCTTTTGCTTCTCCGCAAGGCTTCGGGCTGCGTGCTCATCGGCAAGAACTGCGAAGGCATTCCCCGATCTTGCCACCTCATTTAGTCCGAGCACCTCCACCGGAGTCGAAGGCCCGGCTTTGCTGAGCTGCTTTCCTTTGTCGTCAAACATGGCCTTCACTCTGCCCCAGGCAGTGCCGGCGGCCAGGTTATTTCCTTTTCTGAGTGTGCCCTTCTGAACCAGCAAGGTGGCCAGGGGGCCCTTGGTCTTGTCCAGTTCGGCCTCAATGACTACGCCCTCTGCAGGCCCGTCAGGATCGGCTTTCAGTTCTAGTATGTCGGCAACCAGGAACAGGTTCTCCAGTAGATCGGAAATCCCCTGTTCCTGCTTGGCAGATATGGGCACACATACAGTGTCTCCTCCCCACTCCTCGACTACAAGACCCAGATCGGCAAGCTGCTGCTTCAGGTTGTCAGCATTGGATTCGGGTTTGTCGATCTTGTTCATGGCTACTACGATGGGGACACCGGCGGCTTTGGCGTGGTGTACTGCCTCCACTGTCTGTGGCATTACACCGTCATCGGCAGCAACTACCAGAATCACTATGTCAGTTGCCTGAGCACCGCGCGCTCTCATGGCCGTGAATGCTTCGTGTCCTGGTGTATCCAGGAACGTGATCCTGCGCTCGTTCACCACCGCCTGGTAGGCACCGATGTGCTGGGTGATAGCTCCCGCCTCTTGAGCAGTCACATTCGTTTTTCTTATGACGTCAAGGAGAGTTGTCTTACCATGGTCGACATGCCCCATCACGGTAACTACGGGGGGACGCGTGGCCAGCTTCGCCTGACCCTCTTCCTTTCGGGAACGGGCGGTTCTACTTTCTGTCTGCGCTCTGGCAATGTAGCCGAAGTCCGCAGCTATCGTGCTCGCTGTATCGAAGTCCATCACTTGGTTGACGTTTGCCATGATGCCCTTGCGCATGAGCTGTTTGATCACCTTTACGGGCTCCACGCTCAGCGCCTCGGCAATCTGCTTCACCGTCACGGAAGATGGCAGTTCGACTTGAGGCTGTTCTTCTTTGACCTTCGATTTCTTTTCGGTCAAGTCCGGCTTTCCTCCAATGAACTCTCGCTATAAGCACTCAAGGCCCGGCGATTGTCGTCGCTGAGCCTGGTTCGTAGACTATAGTCGACGCGATTCTTCTTCAGCGCAGCCTCCCAACACGCCCTCTTGGTGCATATGTAAGCGCCCCTGCCCGGCTTGGTGCCTGACGAATCCACCTCTACTATTCCGCTGTGAGTGTGCACTATGCGAATTAAGCTCCTCTTATCGTTAGTTTGCCTGCAGGCTATGCAGGTACGCTGAGGCAGGTGTTTAGTCCTCGAGTTCTTCGCTCCAGAGGCCATCTGTCTGCTTCTTGTACCTCGCTCCCTTTGCTTTGCCTTTGGCTCCACTCTTCGCCTTATCCTGAGTTTGCGGTTTGACAGTACTCCGCAGTATCTCTTCGGCAAAACGAATCTGGCCATCCTCCTGCGTCGTGGTCGAAGCCTCCAGGAACTTGGCGAAATCTATGGGTTCTTCAACATCGGCTTCCTCAACTGGTTCCTCCTCAACCCTTTGCTCTTCGAGTATCGCACTCTCTATGATCTCAGGTATGATCTCCCGTTCCACCGGGTCCGGTTGTTGCAAGGCAGCCCTTTCGGCCTCGACGGCGGATACACTCTTGATATCGAATCTCCAGCCCGTGAGCTTCGCCGCCAGTCTGGCGTTTTGACCTTCCTTGCCTATAGCCAGTGACAACTGCTTATCGGGAACAACAACAGTAGCCACCTTTCTCTCCTCATCGATTCTGGTCCCGGCCACCTGGGCCGGGCCGAGCGCATTGGCGAGAAAGATCCCCGGGTCACTGTGCCATTGTATGACATCTATCTTCTCGCCTTTGAGTTCATTGAGGATGCTCTGCAGTCGTATGCCTCGAGGGCCGAGACAACACCCCACAGGGTCAACGTTTTCCTGGTTTGTCGCCACAGCTACCTTGGTTCGGTGCCCGGCTTCTCGGGCTATGGCTTTCAACTGGACACGCCCACTGTGAACCTCCGGTATCTCGAGTTCGAATAGGCGGCGTATCAGGTTAGGATGAGAGCGCGACAGTATTATCTGAGGCCCTCTGCCACCCTGGGCTATCTCGAGAAGATAGAACTTGAGTCGCTGCCCCTTGTGGTAATGCTCACCCTCAATCTGCTCCTCCAGAGGGAGTACAGCTTCAGTTCTGTTCAGCCTGACGTAGATCCGCCTGGGCTCTATGTACTGAATCGCTCCTGTGACGATCTCCCCCTCCCTACCTGTGAACTCCTCGTAGACGATACGTTGCTCTGCCTCCCGTAGTCGCTGTAGAACTACCTGCTTGGCCGCCTGGGCCGCGATGCGGCCAATATCCCTGGGTGTGCACTTAATGCTCACTGCTTCACCGATCTGCGCTGTCGGCCGGAACTTTTGAGCCTCGTCAATTGGGATCTCACGGTTCGGGTCTTCGACTGACTCGACAACAGCCTTCTGGATGTAGAAGTCGATATTCCCTGAGTTGGGATCAACCTTCGCCAGGACGTCCTGGTCCAGGTTGCCCGTGTCCCTCTTGTAGGCTGAGGCCAGCGCAGATTCCAGCACCGAAAGGACAACCTCCCTGGGCAGGTTCCTCTCAGCCGACAACTGAGTAATCGCAGCCTTGAGCTCTGTCTTCATCTCGTTCTTCCCTCTATTAACAAAAGAAGTGGGTAATCCCCACCTTCAAAGGCTGATTGCTTTCTCTGAATCTATCATATTAGGACAAAAAATGCAAAGACGGGTCGAGATGACCTATAATCTGTGGGTACTCGATGACGGGCGGGGAGTGCCGTCTGCGTAGCGGTGCCGGCATCGCGACGTCATCGGGATTCTGGGACAGGAGGCCGTAACATGCCGAAGGAGATGAGCTATGTCTGAGGAATGCATTTTCTGTAAGATTGCCGCCGGAGAGGCACCGGCCAACATAGTGCACGAGGAGAAGGAGTTCGTGGCCTTCAGGGATATCCTGCCGCAAGCTCCGATTCACATACTGGTCATACCGAGGACGCACATAACGTCTTCCGCCGATCTGACCGAGGGGCAGGAGGACCTGGCCGGACGGCTGATGATCATAGCTAAGAGCCTGGCCGAGAAAGAGGGTATAGCGGACAGAGGTTATCGATTGGTAGTGAACTGTGGCTCTGAGGGAGGACAACAGGTGCCCCACCTGCACCTTCACCTCATCGGGGGGCGGAAGCTAAGCGGCTCACTGGGGTAGAGGTCAAAGCGATTCCAGTCTGGCTATGAGTTCATCGACGACCTCGTCCGGGGTCGATGCTCCTGCAGTGACCCCCACTTGATGCTTGCCGGATAACCAGGAACTATCGATCTCATCTGCAGCCTCGACCAGATGGGTCTCCACAAGGGGAGTGCATATCTCCACAAGGTGCCTGGCATTAGCGCTGTATTTCCCGCCTATCACTATCATGATCTGGCTTCTGCTGGCCAGACTCATAGCAGCCTGCTGCTGTTCCTGCGTGACTTGACATAAGGTGTTAACGATTCGCATCTCCCTAGTCTTGTGGCCGACTTTGCGTACAAGCTGACTCGCGAAGTCGGTGAACGCAGATCGCGTCTGGGTTGTCTGTGAGAGTATGCCAAGACGTGAAGGTATCTTCTCCCAGTCATCCATCTGTCTCACGGATAGTGCGGCCACGCCTCTATTGCCCGTGTAGCCCAGCAATCCCTTCACCTCGGAGTGGTCTGCCTGTCCGAATATGACGACGCCGAAGCCGGCCTCTGCCAGTTCTCTTGCCGCGTTCTGCGCCTTGCGGACGATAGGGCAGGTGGTGTCTATGATCTCGATATCATGAGCCCTGATCTCCGCCAGCACGCTAGGGGTCGTTCCATGAGTGGTGATGGCCAGGGTCTTGCCTTGAGCTTGGTCGACCCGCTCTATCGATCTCACCCCCAGCCCGGCAAGTGTTTCGACGAGCAGGCGGTTGTGTGCCACAGGACCCAGTGTCTCTATTTCCCCGTGCTTGCTCACTGCCTCCTTCAGCAAGTCGACGGCCCGCCTGACGCCGAAGCACAGCCCCAGCTTCTCAGCCTTCTCTATCTTCATATCTCCCGTACGCACCTCGATACTCCGGCCGCAGGAGGTTGGCTATCTCTCTCATTATCTGCGTGGTCAGGCACTGCCTTTGCGCTCTACCCAATCTACCCTGTGCACGTGTGACCCGAAACGGCCTGCCGATGTTGACGACTATCGGAGGTCGCTTCCAAAGCCAGCTTATGCCACCGAGCTTGTCGGTGCCCGTTATGCCGACGGGAAGAATGGGAACGTCTGCCTGTGAGGCTAGGACTGCACAACCGGTCTTGGCCTTTGTTAGCCTTCCGTCGCGGCT
>JAWOGR010000100.1:0-13011 GCA_046496625.1 Dehalococcoidia bacterium
GACCAGAACGACGTCAGCGCTCTCATTGATAGGAGAGTAGCCGATACCGCCGCCCACAGCGTAGGGGTCGGTGATGACTCTCAGTCCATCCCTCGACTCAATCAGAAAGCAGGCATGTCCCAGCCACCTTATCTTCATATCTCCTCCTTCCTCTCCGTTCCACCTGTACCGAACCCGGCGACGAACAGGGCGGCCGTGATAACCCCATCCCGCCTGTCATGCGTATCCTGAACACTGGCCATCTCGTCCTCTTTCAGCCCGCTGGATTCTTCCGGCAGGGGCATTCGCAACATGCTCTCTCTACCCGGTAGTTAATCTCCAGGTCCCACCTCCCGGTATACCCGGTCTCCCAAACACTATATTCTACTGCATCCGGATGAGGAATTGAAGAGGTCTAAGCGTAGAATGCAGGGGCTTTCTCCTTGCCGGCCGCACGAGTTCTTTGATCGCGGTGGTGCCGACCGGCGAGGTGTCGACGAAAGACGGCCCGGTTCACAGGAGTCCACGCCAGGAAGACCGCAGTACCGGGTACCAACATCATCAGAATGGCCTTGGTACAGGCAGGGTTTCCGATGATGGAGGTCTTGTGCGCTCTCCCCAAGAAGCAAGGGCGACCGCTCAGGCTACTCCAGCGCGGATGTCTTCAGGAACCACCGGGAGTTCGACGTTGAAGACGGAGCCCTTGCCGGGCCGGCTCTTAACCTCGATTCGGCCGTTGTGGTCGGTGATTATCCCATAGCAGACACTCAAGCCCAGGCCTCTGCCCTGGCCGACTCCCCGGGTGCTGAAGAATGGATCGAAAAGATGCACCAGGTTGGCCTCGGGGATCCCCGGGCCATCGTCGACAAACGCCACTTGAATACTGTCATTTATCAGCCCTGTCCTGATTTCAAGAGTGCCTCTGCCATGGGCCAGTTTCATCTCAGTTTCAGCGTTGATGATCAAATTCAGGAAGGCCTGCTGCAACAGATCGGCGTCAGCCATGGTCGAGGGCAATGCCGGATCAAGTTGGGCGGTCACGGTGATGTCGCCACCTTGTCGGGCGCCTTTCCTCATCTCAAGGGCAGTCGTTATCGCGTCGTTGATGTTCACACACTCTCGTTCCAGCTTGTGCTGCCTGGCGAACGCCAGCAGATTGTTCATAATGTCAGAAACTCGTTGCGCACTTTCCTCGATCATCTTAACATCTTCCCTGGCACTCTCGGGAAGTTCTCCATAAGACAGCATCTGGGCAAAGCCGATCACGCTGGCAAGAGGGTTGTTGATCTCGTGAGCGATGCCTTCCACCATCAGTCCCAGTGAAGCAAGACGGTTAGAGGCGCTCAGTTGTAGCTGAAGTCGCCTCTCCCTATCCTCAGCCTGTTTTCGCTCGATAGCGTAGCGTATGGTACGCTTCAGCAGTTGTGTATCCACCTGGCCTTTTATCAGATAGTCCTGGGCCCCCTCGTTAATGGCCCGGACTCCGACCATCTCATCATTGAGTCCGGTCAGAACTACTATCGGGATCTCCGATGCCCTGGCATGGACCTGCCTCAGTGTCTCCAGTCCCTGGCTATCAGGAAGGCCGAGATCAAGGAGGACCAACTCAGTCCCGTTCTGCCCCAGGGATTCCAGGGCAGTCCTCAATCGGTCCGCATGATGCACATCAAAGGTGCCACTACCGGCATCAGCCAGCATCTCCAGGATCAGACGCCTGTCGCCAGGGTTGTCCTCAACCAGAAGTAGGCCGACTGGTCTACCGGTCATCTAGCTTTCCTCCTCTGGTGGCCTGACGGGGGCAGACCAGAAGTCGGTGATGGATTTCACAGTTAGGATGAACTGCTCAAAGTCCACCGGCTTGGTGACATAGCAGTTTGCGTCCAGGTCGTACGTCCTAACGATGTCGTCCATCGCCTGTGAGCCGGTAAGCATGACCACCGGGATACTCCTCAGGACGGGGTCTCGCTTGATCTCGGCGAGCACCTGAAGGCCATTCACCCCGGGCATGTTCAGGTCAAGCAGGACAAGGTCGGGACGCGGGGCATCGTCATACGCTCCCTCTCTACGCAGGAAGGCGATCGCCTCCTTACCATCACGGGCGGTGTGCAGCCTGTTCTGCACATCGCCATCCTTAAGAGCTTCCATTGTGAGTCGGACATCTCCCGGACTATCGTCAACAAGGAGAATCTCGAGTCGTCTCTCCAATACCTTGCTGTTCACGCAGGTTCGTCTCCAGCCATATCGATCGTGAAGAAGAATGTTGATCCCTCTCCGGGTCGGGACTGGACCGAGATGCGCCCTCCGTGTCGCTCTACGATCTTCCTGCAGATAGCCAGGCCCATGCCGGTTCCCGGATACTCCTCTCTGGTATGCAGTCGCCTGAATATCTCGAAGATGGTCCGGCTGTGCTGAGGATCAATACCTATACCGTTGTCTTTGACCGAGAAGGTCACGACGTTGTGCCACCTCAGAGCCGAGATGTGGACGCAAGGCGCCTCGTCCCCGCGGAACTTGATGGCGTTGCCGATGAGATTCTGAAAGAGCCGCACCAACTGTCCTTCATCCCCCAGCACACCGGGGAGCACATCGTAAGTCACCGACGCTCCGCACTCTTCTATCGCGATCTTCAGATTGGCCGTAGCTTGCTCGACAACCCTCCGGCAGTCCACAAGCGCGAAAGGCTTACCCCTGGTGCCTACACGTGAGTAATCCAGGAGATCGTTAAGCAGCGCCTGCATTCTCTGGGCACCGTCCACCGCGTAAGATATGAACTCATCTGCGTCGGCATCCAATCTATCTCTGTAGCGTCTGGCCAGCAACTGAGTGTAGCTCGAGACCATGCGGAGAGGCTCGTGTAGATCGTGCGAGATCACATACGCGAACTGCTCCAGCTCAGTGTTGGAGCGCTGCATTTCCAGTGTGATCTGCTTCAGCCTCTCCTCCATCTGCTTGCGCTCAGTCACATCTATGAGGCTTCCCAGTGTTGCCCGTTTCTTATGATAGTGGACGGGGGTAACCGTCTCCATCACCCAGTTGATCCTCGCCTGCTTGGTGATGATCCTGAACTCGTATCCGACAGAGCTTCCTGCCTTAAGCATCTTCACGGCGTTATCGTGCACGGCATTTCGATCCTCCATCAGGACGAACCCCAGGGCCGGCCTCCCTATCAACTCGTCTTCCTCATAGCCCAGAATGTAAGCAAGCTGGCGATTGACAAGTCGGAAGCGCCCATCCTGGATGATATACGTGCCTATCGGCGAGCGATGAAACAACGTCCGGAACAGTTCCTTCGATTGTTCCGTTTCTCCTGCCATTGCCTCGGGCGTGGCGATCCAATGGGCAGTCTTCGACACTCTAGCCATGATACTTCAAACCGTCTCTTCCGTCATCGAACCCTTGCCATCCCTCACTTAGCGACCCAAATCCACGATCGTCATACTGAACTCGCCCCGTATCCGGACCTCTTCACTACAGTTAATCACAAGTCCTTCGCTCCTCACTACAATCGGGGCGACGTCATCAGCCGCCTCATCTCCTCCAGCAACGACTCCCGGGTGAAGGGCTTGGTCATGTACCCATCCGCACCCATCTCCTCAGCGAACCTCTTGTTCAGCTCATGGCCGATGGCGGTGAGCATTACCACCGGGATTAGCCTGGTTTCCTCATCCGTCTTTATGCTCAGACAAGCAGCATAGCCATCGACATTGGGCATCATCATATCCATGAAGATCACGTCCGGCCTGTGGATACGCGCCATGTCTACAGCTTCTCGGCCATTCTCTGCTTCGATGACGTCGTAATCGTCATCAAGCATTCTGCTGACCAGTCTCCTTACCGAAGGCTCGTCGTCTGCAACAAGAACTGTCTTTCTTCTCTGTTCATACATGTGCTTTAAGTCCTACGAAACGACACACGAGATCGTATCGACTGGCGACCTCGGAAAACCGGGGATTTGTTTTGCCGCCACCTGATCGAGAGATATCGTGATCAGCGCGGCTACCACATCCGGATCGAACTGAGTGCCGGCACAACGCTGAATCTCATCGGCAGCTTCCTTGTTGGACATCTCCGACTGATACGGACGGTCGGACGTCATGGCATCGAACGCGTCGGCTACAGCCAGAATCCTGGCCGAGATCGGTATATCGTCGCCTGCCACAACCTGGAAGAGTCCGCCACCGTCGAAGTGATCATGATGGTGCTCTATCATCTTGACCACTCTGTCGTTGACCACCGGCTGAACAATCCCGGCACCAACATGAGCATGGGTCATGATGTGCTCATACTCATCCTGGGTTAGTGTCCCGGGCTTATTGTGCACGGATGGATCAACCGCGATCTTCCCGATGTCGTGCAACAGGCCACCCCATTTCAGGTCTTCTAAGTGATCCTCTGACAAGCCGAGTTCACTACCCAAAGCCAGAGCTATCTTGGATACACGTCGTGAATGCCCTCCTGTGTATCTGTCCTTAGCTTCCAGCGCGTAGACCAGCGACTCAATGGCACCTAGCGACAGCTTTCTGATCTCATGTGTCTGCTCCTCCACCTTTCTTTCAAGCGAGTTCTGGTACTCCTTTAGCTTGAGTCGCATATCTCTTCTCTCGAGAGCCCTCTGAACGCTCAAGGATACCTCGTCCATATTGAAGGGCTTGCAGAAATAGTCGTCAGCCCCCTGCTTTAGACACTGAACCGCAACGCTAAGGTCACTAACCGCAGTTGCCATGATTATCGCCACTTCGGGGTAGGCATCCTTGATCTCAGGAAGCAGCTCTGTTCCTGATTTGCCTGACATCCTTATGTCAAGCAATACCAGCGCAACAGGAGTGGTTGAGAGAACACCCATGGCTTGCTCAGCGCCACGGGCTTCCTCACAGAGATAGCCTTCTCGTGACAACTTGCGACGAAGGAGCTGTCTGACTCCGGATTCGTCATCGACGATCAGTACCATCTCTCGAGCTGAAGCACCCATTCCATATGAGTTGGTCTGTTCCATAATGCACCTACCATTACATTGATGAACCGTTGATGGGCAGTTCAACAACGAACCTGGCTCCCTTCACGGGCTCGCTGATAACACGTATACGCCCGCCGTGCTCGTTTACTATCCCGTAAGATATGCTCAACCCGAGCCCGGTTCCCTTGCCCGGCGGCTTTGTCGTGAAGAACGGGTTGAACACCTGGCCCATATGCTTCTTTGCGATGCCGGCACCGTCATCAGCAACAGAGATCACAACCGCTCCATTCCGTCTACTAGTAGCAACCGCCAGGGTCCCTCCAGCGTTGGCCTCAATCATGGACTGTTCTGCATTCAGAACAATATTGAGCAGCACCTGCTGTATCTTGAAGTAGTCGATCATGATCTCAGGCAGGCCCTGGTCAAGCGCTCTCTCCACTTTGATGTGATGTGTTCTCTGCTCATAGGCACGCAATCTCAACACATCCTCAACGATGTCATTGACCTGATACAAGTGCTTGACGGACGGATGACTATGGGCGAACTTGAGGAGTTGCTCTATCACCGCGGAGGCACGCTGTGCCTCGCCATAGATGGTTCGCAGATCGTCACGGATGTCGGCGGGTATGTCCCTCTCCATAAGTAGCCTGGAGAAACCGATCACACTGGTAAGAGGATTGTTCAATTCATGAGCAGCGCCTGCTGCCAGCTCACCGATGGAAACCATCCGGTCGGCCATTAGCATGTGCTCATCCTGCCTCTTGCGCTCTGTAATGTCGCTGGCAATGTGCACTGTACCTGTGACCTCACCTGTCTCATCCAGGAGAGGAGAGGTCGTCAGTTCCAGATGAACGCCAAGATGGGGCTCAAAGAACTCGGCTCTGGCCGTCTTGCCGGTTCGCAGGGTTTCAAGGTGAGGACAGGCGGGAACGGGTGCGTTGGTACCATGTAAGATCGTGTAGCAGTGCCCGCCAAGGTGCTCATCGCAATCTGCATGAAACATGTCAGTAAATGCCCTATTGACCCGTACAAGTCGGCCGTCCCTGCTATGTATCGAAATCGCGTCGCTTATAGAGTCGAACGTCTTGCTCCATTCCTCGGCTGCCTTCCTCAGCGCGTCTCCCATCTTCTTCCGTTCCGTTATGTCCTCCAGTATTCCGTCTAAGTATAGAAGCCGTCCGTTGCAGTCTGTTACCGGCACCGTCATATCGGATACCACGATCTCCTGCCCGTCCTTCTTACTGCAGCATATCTCTCTTGTGAGCACACAGCCGGTGGACTCAATCTCCCTGATAGCCTCCTCTCTCTCCTCTGGATTCCGGTAAAGTCGGGCAACATCGATGCGAAGCAGTTCCTCACGTGAATATCCGGTCATCTTCTCCATCGCCCTGTTCACCTCGAGAAACCTGCCGTCCGGCCCGGGGGTGCTCCTGAATATCCCCACCTCGATGTTGTTGACAAGGCTCCGGTATCTATCCTCGCCCTCGCATAGCGCTTCTTCGGTGTGCCCTCGTTCGGTGATGTCCATAACGCTGCCCATGGTTGCCGATGCCCCGCGATAACGGATAGCGCCTACCGATTCCATCACCAGTCTTGTGTCTCCGTCCTTGCAGGCCACCCTGAACTGATACGGGGCGGATGTCTGACCTATCAGCATCTTTCCTGCATTCTCACCGGCAGTCTTCCGGTCTTCCGGAACGACAAGCTCCAGGAGATCTCTGCCCAGCAGTTCATCCTCGCGGTAACCGGTAATGGTCAGAAACATTGGGTTAACATATCGCAGTTTTCCATCCTGCACGACATAGACTCCGGTCGGTGACCTGTGGACGAGAGACTCAAACACGTCCTCGGTGTTCGCTCGTTCAGTCGATACACTCATATACCTGCTCTCTTGTTCTCCTCGCCAATCGCAGTAACCTGGCTCGTACGCATCCGGACGGCCTCTATTTGATCCGAGGTGAAGAGACGCCAGCCTCGCCAGTCCCGATACTCTACGTCGGATAGTACCCCTCCCCGTAACCACCTGAAGAGGGTATTCCTGCTAACGCCGAGCAGCCTGCATGCCTCGGCCGTCCTATAGTAAGTCCGGCTATCGACAACAACTGGCATATCTCTGTCTCCTGAACGTATTCAGGTATACCATACTGTGCTCCGCACACGATGGAGCGTCAATCACCTGTATGTACCTCTCACCACAATACTTTCGTCCTATTCCACCGGGCCACTGATCGCCGTAGCATCACATATCTCTCTATAGCTTGCCTCTCTCACTCTGACTATCATCAAACAACCAGTCCTCACAATCTAGGTGGCAGCGTTCAGATCCCGGGGAGTGTTGGCCAGCAGAGGGACGATCGCGTCCCGCAGAGTCTGCGGAGTAAACGGTTTGGTTATGTATGCGTCAGCGCCCATCTCCGTAGCGAACCTGCGGTTGAACTCATGACCGACGGCAGTTAGTATGATGATCGGAATCATTCTTGTCGCCTGATCCGCCTTGATTTGCGAACAAGCAGCATAGCCGTCCACCTCCGGCATCATGAGATCCATGAGAATAGCATCCGGCCTCTCCTGTCCGGCAATACGAACTGCCTCTCGGCCGTTGGTCGCTTCGAGAACGACATAGTCCTGCTCCAGCATCCTGGCCACCACTGCCCTTATTGCCGGTTCATCATCGGCTATGAGTACTCTCTTTTTGTCCATCGGAAACTCTCCCTGCTCTATCCCGCGCCAAGAACAGCGTCCTCGGACGCAGTTGTATCAACCTGGGATTGAAGAGCTCGCTGAAGCTTCACCGGATCCCTGCTCTTCATCAAGGCGTCTTCCGGCGCCACGATCTTAGCCCTAACAAGCTCGATCAAAGCTTGGTCCAGGGTTTGCATACCCTCGGGCCTGCTAACCTCCATCGTAACGGGTATCTCGTGTATCTTCTCGTCTCGTATGTACTTTCTGATCGTGTGGCTGGCCAGCATTATCTCGAAGGCGGTCGTTCTCCCTCCATCTATGCGTGGAAGCAACGCCTGGGATATCACCGCTTCTATCACCTGTGAAAGCTGCACTCTGATCTGCTGTTGCTGACCATGAGGAAACACATCGATGACACGGTCAATGGACTGGGGAGCATCGACAGTATGCAGAGTGCCCACCACGAGGTGACCGGTCTCAGCCGCTGTGATAGCCGTGCTAATGGTATCCAGGTCACGCATTTCTCCGACTACGATCACATCTGCATCATGGCGGAGCGCGTGCACCACGGCACTGGCAAATGACCTGGTGTCATCTCCCAGATCTCGCTGGCGTATGAGGCACTTCTTATTAGGGAAGAGGAACTCAACGGGATCCTCGACAGTGATCACGTTCTTCGCCGCGTTCTCGTTGAGGTGCCTAAGCATGGCCGCCAAGGTGGTCGACTTGCCGCTTCCGGATGGACCGGTGATCAGGATGATCCCCCTTGGCCTGAGTATGAGATCCTTGAGTATCTGGGGCAGTCCCAGTTCATCAATGGATGGAATGTAGAACGGTATAAAGCGAAAGGCAAGACTGATCACACCCCTCTGCCTCAATACATTGACCCGGAATCGAGCCAGCCCGGGAACGGCATAGGCAAAATCCAGTTCCCAATCCCTGTGAAACACCGCCCTCTGTTCCTCACTGGCCGTCTGCTCCAGAGCAAGCTCGACATCCCCGGGCATCATTGCCGGCATATCTTCCTGTGGTACCAGCATGCCGTCGATGCGAAAAACCGGCGGGCTCGGCACCGTTAGGTGCAGATCGGAGGCCCCTCTATTCACCATGAGTGTCAGAAGCTCATTAATGTGCATGTTGGAACTCCGCAACCATCCTCCTCAGCCGGCTTTCCTCTTCATCCCTGTGCTCATCTCTGATGGCCGATATCTCGTCCTGAACCACAAAGAACGCGTCCACCACATCAGGGTCAAAATGGACTCCGCTCTGCTTGCGGACTATGTCGAGCGATTCGGTGACCGGAAAGGGCTCCTTGTAAGGTCGTGCGGATGTCAGGGCATCGAACACATCAGCGATGGCAACGATGCGCCCGGCAAGCGGAATCTGCGAACCTCTGAGCCCCCGTGGGTACCCACTGCCATCCCACTTCTCATGGTGAGTCAGGGCAATGACCTCTGCCAGACGTATGAAGTCGGCATCTGATCCCTGGAGGATCTCCGACCCGATCGTGGTGTGCTTCTTCATGATCTCCCACTCCTCGGCACTGAGGCTTCCGGGATTAAGCAGAATGCGATCGGGAACTGCGATCTTGCCCACATCATGCATTGGCGCAGCATAGAGCATGTTATCCACCTCACCGTTCTCCAGACCCAACTGACGGGCAATGGCAGCACTGGACCGACCTATCCGTTCGATATGAGCGCCTGTATCGGCATCCCTGTATTCAGCCGCTCGTGCCAGCCTGTAGATCGTATCAAGCGAAGCCAGCTTTATCCTGTCCAGAGCCTCCCTGAGTTCTTTCGTCTTCTCCGACACCAGCTCCTCAAGATGTTGCTGATAAACTCTGTTCTCCAGTTCAAGTCTCCTCCTCTGAAGAGCCCGCTCTACACTGAGAACAACATCTTCCAGACCGAAAGGCTTGGCAACATAGTCGTAGGCACCCTGCTTCATACACTGCACGGCGACGCTGGTATCGTTCATCGCCGTAGCCATGACAACGGCCGTGTCGGGGAAGGAAGCCCTTATCTCCGGCAGCAGTTCCAGTCCGGATCTGCCGGGCATCTTGATATCCAGAAGCACGAGACTGATGGCATCTCCTTCTAGCTTTTCCAGAGCCTCAGCGGCATTGCCCGCTTCCTCGCAACGATACCCCTCACCACGCAGCACCTGCTTCAGAAACGCCCTGATTGTCTGCTCATCATCGACAACCAGTATGCTCTCTTGCTTCTCCGCCATCTTCGGATCCTCAGACATGCAGCCAGAGGTCTCTTTCATACATGACCTCCATTCGATCCCATATCTACGGGCAGCTCCACCACGAACCTGGCTCCTTTGCCCTGCGCGCTCTCGGCGTATATGATTCCGCCGTGATCGGTGACTATACCATGCGATATGCTGAGACCAAGCCCGGTACCCTTGCCGACCTCCTTGGTGGTGAAGAAGGGGTTGAAGAGTCTCTTCATGTCGCTCGCGGTGATTCCCGGGCCGTCATCGGTAATCGAAGCCCGTACCGTTTCGCCAACCCACTCTGTAACAATGCTGAGCCTGCCCCTCGCGTGGGCTCCGAGCATAGCGTGCTCGGCATTGATTATGATGTTCATGAAGACCTGTTGTAGCTGGGCCCCATTGCCTGATATCTGAGGCAGGTCGGGGGCAAACCGGGTATCGACCTCGATATTGTTCACCCGTTGTTCGTAAGCCCGAAGCCGCAGCACCTCTTCTATTGTGCAGTTGATGTCCAAGGGCGTCTTCTCGATCTCCTGCTGGCGGGCAAAGGCGAGAAGGCCCTTGACCACCGTGGAGGTACGCTTGGCCTCACGATTAACGGTCTCCAGGTCCTCTTTGACGTCCGCCGGAAGGTCTCTTCTCAGCAGCAGGTCCGAGAAACCAATGACACCGGTGAGCGGATTATTCAGCTCATGAGCTATGCCGGAGGTCAGCTGTCCGATTGAGGCGAGCCGGTCGGTAAGCATCAACTGCTCCTGCATTCTTCTATGCTCGGTTACGTCACGCCCGACTCCGCGGAAGCCGATGATATCACCATTGTCGTCTCGCAGTGGCGAGACTGATGTTTCGGCAAAGCCGCGGCTTCCGTCCTTGCGGATCGTCTTCCACGAGAAGCCCTTGTTCAGAGTACCGGACTCATAGACTTCACGGAACATACGAAACACCGACTCAATGTCATCTTCAGCTACAAACTGCTTGTAGCTCATGCCTATCAGTTCCTCCTTTGAGTATCCCAAATCGCGGCACGCCGAATTGTTGACAAAGGTAACGTGTCCGCCAAGGTCAACCTCGAAATAGCTGTCTTCCATCTCCTCAAGGATCGTCCGGTATCTCTCCTCGGAACACCTCAGCGCTTCCTCGGCCTCTTTGCGCCTGGTGATGTCGGCGTCGGAACCTCGATAGCCAAGCAGCAAGCCATCACTGTCAAGCACGGGGATGCCATTGGTGGACACCCATACCGTGCCGCCATCCCTGGTCTGAATAGGATTGACCATCTCCACAATCGGCTCTTTCCTTTCGAATATTTCCATGGCCGCGGCCTTGAAGGCCATGCGTCCATCCTCGGGATGGAGGTCATAGAAATGCATCCTGCCCACGACATCCTCCGGTCGATACCCCGCGACCTTTTCGACTACCTCACTGGCATAGGTATACCGACCCTGTGCATCCACCTCCCAGATCCAGGTGAGGCTTTGCTCGGCGAGCTGGTCAAAGCGGACATTGCTCTCCTGCAGCTTCTCTTCGGCGAGCTTTCGTTCAGTGATGTCCGTATATATCACGTATATGCCGACCGGTTCATCATTGAAACGGATCGGATAGCCGACCACCGAGACACTCACCGGGCTGCCATCCTTGCGCCGTCGTACTACCTCTCTTCGTACGATCCGGCCATGCAGGACCGCCTCAGACAAAGACGATGATTCGCTCATATCTTCTTCCATGGCGACCAGGTAGTTGATGGGCTGGCCTATGGCCTCATCCGTAGCGTAGCCAAAGAGATCGCTGAACCCTCTATTGGCTTTGACCACCCGGTCCTCAGTGTCCAGCATGACTACGGCGTCGGGAGACCCATCAAAGAGCTGCTGGAAATAGGCATGCTGAACCTTGAGTGCTTCTTCCGCCTGCCTGCGCTCAGTGATATCGCTACCCAGTCCAAAAACCACGGCCTGACCCTGCCATGTCCCGGGCGTAATCGTGAGGTCGAGGGTCTTCACCTTTCCATTGACGCAGTGCTCCGTATCTATCCTCCCCCCTTCTGCCCACAGACGCCTGTGTTCCTGCAGCAGTTGCTCGTCGGACCCGAGCCGGCTGTAATCTTTCACATTCTTCCCGATAAGCCCGTCGCGCGTGCATTCGAGAAAGCCCAATGTCGCCTCGTTACAATCGACATAGTTACCATCGGTGTCGATCACCAGTATGGGACTTGTGATCCTTTCAAACAGTGTGCGATAGCGTTCTTCGCTTTCCCGGAGCGCCTCTTCGGCCCTCCTGCGCTCGGTGATGTCACGGCGAACACCCCTGAAGCCGACTATCTCACCACACTCGTTCCGTATGAGAAAGGCAGAGGTCTCGCCAAACCCATGACTCCCATCTCTGCGAACGATACGGCTGGGGTAGTCAAGCAACGGCTCGCCTGTCTTGTACATGCGATTGTAGGCTTTGAAGACATCCTTAGCCTCTTCTTCAGTAGGAGCAAAGATCTTGTAGCTCAGGCCGGTTGCCTCTTCCCAAGAACAGCCCAGGAGACGCATCATCGCATTGTTGGCAAAGACCAAATTGCCCGCCAGGTCAAGCTCGAAGTAGCCGTCGCCGGTCTCCTCCAAGATGGTGCGGTATCTCTCTTCAGACTGCCGTAGCGCCTCCCTGGCCCTGGTTTGCTCCCTGTATGCCCTCTGCATCCCCGAGTCGTACAGGACTGCAAGAACAAGCGCAACGAGGTAAATGGCGCCCATTCTAGCTAGAAGCGGGCCCGCGGGAGTACCGGGCAGGGGTGATACAACACTCCCCCAGATTGCCACTCCCGCACAGGCCACCAAACCGACAAGTGAGACGGCAACACCTCCCTTCCACCCCAGGAAGAGGGGAGTTGCCAGGGGGATCAGAAGCATGAAGAGAAGACCGGTGCCTCCATGCCCGCCGCTGGCGAACAGGTACACAAAGAAGGAGGTCATGATCACAGTAAAGGCCCAGTTGGGAACCAAGGACCCGGGTCTCTTGTGCATGGCCAATATGACACCCACCGAGAAGGCAGACACCGAGAGGTCGACGACAGCGAGCACAAGCAACCCCTCGCTGAGGGCGTTGATACCGAAGATGAATGTAACGACCGCGGCCAGCACTACGGCACCTGTAAGAACCTTTCTCCTGATTGACGCATCATACTTCTTCAT
>JAWOGR010000107.1:0-7884 GCA_046496625.1 Dehalococcoidia bacterium
CAGGAGTAAGCCAGTCGTCCATGTCTGAGCCATATGCGTCTGTCAGGTCATCAATGGCCTCCTCCAGCGCTTCCACGATCATCGCGTTCAATGCTGCTCCAGTCGGGTATCCCGGGTAGAGAAGGCTCTCATCCTCCCGCAGTACACGGATCAAAAGGCTGAGATTGCCCGGGTTGCCGAAACTACCCTTGATGCGCCCTATTAGATCGGCTGGGAGGATGTTCTCAAACACCTTGGGGACGATCCTGTCGAACCAGGCGTCGAATATGGTCAGACCGGGATGGTCATATGTTGGGTCGGGATCGTCAGGCCATGATGGTGACTCGAAATCAGCATAACTGATAGGGAGCGGTTCTGCAGTAGCCCACGCTCCCAGGTACATTCCTGCTGCTTCCAGCGTCGGGTCGCCGCTCGTGGCTGCCGCGGTTATCAAATCGCCGACTAAGCTCATCGCTGCGGTGTGGTGATATCCTCCGACCTGGTTCAGCTGGTTAAGATGGGCTGTGGTCATGTCTCCACCGGCTGCCATCATCGCCATAGCACCCATCAGGACCTGGACACGGTGACCCTCTCCCCAGTGGAAGTCGCTCTCAGCGAAAGGCCAGTCGGCGATCGGCTTGTTGTTCCAGTTGGCCAGCCAGCCCTGCTCCGGATTGATGGACCTGGGCATCTCCTCGGGCTCGGTAACTCGTACCCATTCCTGAGTGCCGTCACCCATTAGAGGCAGCCTGCGGTCGGCGGTTTCCGGCTTAACCGGGAAGCGGCCTGCGTGGAAGTAGCCTATGTTGCCATCAACGCCCGACCAGACAAAGTTGTGAGAAGGCCATATCAGCTCCACCGCGGTCTCGAACTCGTCGATGCTGGTCGCCTCCTGGAACAGCTGCCAGCCCTGCTCGGCACCGATCTCGTTCCTGAAGAACGGGGTGTGCAGCGTTATCGCGGTGTCAGGCAGAGGCCCCTCACCGATGACCGGACCATAATGCGACCGGAAGAAGACCCTGTCCTCATAGGTAGACTTACCCGGGCCGTAGATCCTCTCGTTTCTCACCTCCAGCGATCGCCACTCCCATACATCCTCTCCCACGTCGGTGTAGAACTTGTACTGCGTGGGATCCTCCGGGTTCAACGTCAGAACACGGATGTCCAGAACATCCGACGCTCCGGTGGTCGAGGTCCAGGCGCCATATTCGCTAACACCTATGAGGATGAAGGGGCCTGCTGAGGGAAACGCCATGCCCACGGCGTTAATGCCGTCGCCATGGAGCCCAACTTCATAGACGATCTGCGGAACCGAGTGGCCCATCTGCGGGCCTCCAAGCTGAAGCGCATTGCCCGTTGCTGACAGTTCGGGGGCAATGGGCACCGCGTTGCTTCCGAATCGGAATGGCACGCCTAGAGACTCGAAGAGCTCTTCCTGCACCGCTCGAGACTGCTCGTACTTCTCCAGTGCTGTGTCCAGTCCGTCAGGGAAGTCATATGAAAACGA
Source organism: Dehalococcoidia bacterium (assembly GCA_046496625.1). Lineage (GTDB taxonomy): Bacteria > Chloroflexota > Dehalococcoidia > GIF9 > AB-539-J10 > RBG-13-51-36. The sequence goes on from JAWOGR010000107.1 coordinate 1,487, forward strand.
CTCCAACGGAGGTGCCTCGTAAACAGCGTCCGGAATCGTCACCGGCGCTCCCGGGTCGTTCAAGGGGAAGACGTCACTCCAGACAGCTCCTCCCGTCATCTCATCATGCATTGCCTGCAGGGTAAGAAGGGCTTCATAGAGGTCGCCTTCGTTGCCGCCGGTCCCTCCGAATCTCCAGGCCATTAACACTGTAACCGCAACGATGTCGGCCACAGTGAAGTGCTCCAGACTGCCGACGAGGCCCTGCAGGGTGTATTCGATGGGCACGAGCGACGGATCAGCCAGGGCCTCGTCGATGTAGAGGTTGATGCCCTCAACGTAGGCCTCGATCATGTCCTTCAGGTGAGCGTAGTCTGCGCCGGGGTCCCACTCATTGTATATGTCGAGCAGTTCCTCCGGGCTGTACCACATGGCTCTCATCTCGGCGTCTTCTTCAATTGTCGCCAGGTCCAGTTCGGCCAGGCGTCCCGCCGGAAGCCTTCTCATAACATCTGCCTGCCAGAGTCTGTCCTGGGCCATTGCATAGCCAGCGCCGAAGGCCAGATCCACCTTCGTATCGGCGAAGATATGCGGGACTCCATACGCATCCCTGACAATCGTGCACTCGTATTGGAGAGATGGAGGCGGATCTGGCTCCTCCTCTACTTCCGCGAAGTTCGCGGTTAGGTCTACGTTGCTAGAGGGCATAGTAAACGAGTTGCCCGGTTCACCGGCCCCCGCCGCAAACGTAACCTCCGGTGATGAAGTCCAGTCTACGAACTCGTAGCCCTCTGCCGGCTCTGCATCTATGGTTACTGTCGCGCCCTCAGCGACCCTGGTGGCGATACCCGCAGAAGGAGTTGTCGTTCCGCCCCCAACCGGGACCACAAGAAGCTTGAGATCGTACTCCTCCGGCACATCGTCATCCGGCACACCGTTAGCAGGCGCACATGCCGGTGCTATTACCAGGGCTATCAGCACTAATATACTGATAGCCAGACTGAAAACTCTTCTCATTTTGTGCTGTCCTCCTTTCGTGCTACCTTTCCTATCGCTCAATCTCAGTTCTTGTACTCAGCAGGATCGCACCTCCTTTTGCCAGTCGGGCTGGTGTTCGGTCGTGCCCTTGGGCGGGATGTGGGTATGATGCCGGGTGTGGGAGCTATAGAGCTAGATCGGTCAGATATCGAAGCTTGCAAGGAATGGCGGAACCGACTGAAACCCTAGAAATCCCTGATGCACACTGACCACCGGACCCCTTTTTACCATACCATTCTAGCACCGGTGGCAGGGAGGTGCAATACCCTCCAGGTGTGATTGCGAACGCCCTCAACACGCCATTAGGAAGGGCTCCACACTTCATTGCGAACTGCGCCACACTTCATTGCGAACTGCGCCGCACGTCGTTGCGAATTGCCCGCACGTCATTGCGAACGAAGTGAAGGAAGCCCGCGGTGAAGGCAAGTCGCCCGGACGGCCACCGGACGATTTCACCGAAGCGTGGCAATCACAGGCAGGACTCCGGCCACACCGGCAATCAGAGCGGTGGCTTTCATGCCCGTCTATGAGTTGCTAGCCACAACCCGGCGCACATTCTACGGAGCGCAGACACATGACAGCACTTGACAACGCACCGTGAGTGCTGTAGAGTCCTCACCACGCAGATATGGTGTTGCCTCATACGGGCGTGTGATCTGCATGTTCTTGTCTGGCATCTCCGGTGCAGTTGGTGGTGTCTGAGTTAGAACTCATATGAAGGCTTTCAGAAGATTGGCCCGTCCCAACGGGAATCCGTTCCTACGCTTTCCCTCATATCGTCCGTGGCCGCTTAACAGGATTTTAACATTTGTGTGCTAGTCTCATTGTGACGCCAAATATTCGGAATGCTTTTGTGGTCTCCTCTTGCTCCGTGAGTCGTCTATGAGGCCGGAAGCAGAAAGGGGGTGGTAGGATTGAGATAGCTTAAGCACCGGTTGCCGGGGGCTGCTGAGAGTCGAACAGAGCCAACCGGCGGCTAGAGAATCCCGGAGTTAGATCATGTTAAGGAGGTCTAGGCAATGAAAAGAATTCTCTTATTGGGTATCAGTGCCCTTGTTATTCTAGGGTTATTGGTGGTACCAGCCTGCGGAGGGACCACTCCGGACCCGGACCCGGATCCAGATCCCGACCCGGTCGAGTATACCCTAACCATGGCCGTGTCGCCCGGTGATAGCGGGACCACGACTCCTGCTGTGGGCACCCATCAGGTTACTGAAGGCACCGAAGTCAGCATAGATGCATCGGCCACCGGGGACTACGAGTTCATTAACTGGAGTGCTTCGCCGGTAGTCACGTTCGGCCTGGGGGTAAACGAGCCGGAGGGCAACTCGTTCACCATGCCTTCCAGCAACGTGGTGATAACCGCCAACTTCCTGTTGCCGGTGGTCTACACCTTTACGGACGATCAACTGAAGATCGGCATCGCCGGCGAGGTGGGGCATCCCACCGGTGACATGGCCTGGCTCGGCGCAAACCTCGCGCTGGGCATGGGCTCAGGAACCGTCACCATCGGTGACAAGACGCTCACGGTCGTCCTGTCCAAAATAGACACCAAGGAAGCCTCTGACGAGTCCGGCGAAGAGGGCACGCTCGAGATGCTGGACAAGATCGGCGGTGTCGATGTCGTAATGGGTGGTTTCCGCACCGAGGCTGTCGAGGTCTACAGGGAAGTCGCGATGAGCAACAATAAGCTGTTCTTCAACTGCGGAGCTGCCACGGAGAGCCTGCAGCGCAGTGCCGCTACCGACTATACCACTTACAGGTACTGGTTCAAGACCACCCCGCCCAACGAGTACTTCCTGGCTTCCAGTGTGCTCAGGATCATAGACGCGGTTGCTGCGGAGATCAGGGCTGAGCTTGGATTGGCAGCTGATGCCGAACTGAGGTCCGTCATCATCTCCGAGGACCTGAAGTGGGCCAGAGATGAGCAGGTGCCGGTGTACGAGGCCGGGCTGGCTGCGCTGAATATCGACAACAAGCAAACGTTCCTTGTCAGCGCCCTCGATCCCGCGGGCACGAGTGGCATAATGCCCACCGTCGCCGGTCACAATCCCCACATAATCATCCCACTCTATTCAGGGAATATGGGCGTTGTGTACGCGATGGCTCTAGACGGCTTCATCGATGGTGGAATCATGGCTCCCATGTCGGTAGGCATCAACGTCATGGCGCAGCTCAACCAGCCGTGGGCGGCTAAGCTATTCAACCCCTACGGCGCGGGCCATCCCGAGTGCGCTCATTCCATCATACTCGACACATGGGCGACCGGCCTATCGCAGACCGCCCTGTCGCAGCCCTTCCTGACAGCGTTTCAGGGTTTCACGGGAGGGGAGTATCCTCTGTATACTGCAGCCACCTTTGATGCTATCAAGGCCCTGAAGGCTGCCCTAGAAGAGGTCGGCTATGTCGACGGAGGAGTGGCCAAGGCCAAAGCCGACGACATCATCGCGTTCTACGAGAACCCGGCAAACGTGGTGCCCAGCACCACGGCGGAGGCCCATGCCTGGTATCCTCAGCCGGGAACCACCAGCGGTGGAAAGCCGGCCCTGAGCCAGGCGCAGGTAGAGGCGATCTACCCCATTGCGACCTATGGTTACACATACAACGCTGCCGACTGGCAGATGCCACCCCACACTACCCACGATCTCGCTTATGGCCCGGGCCGGGCGACCGGTCTCGGTGCCCAGTGGCAGTGGCATGAGACGCCGGGTGTATGGCTGAAGGTCGGAGTCTGGCCCAAGGAGTTCGGTGAGCCCAAGGTCGACCAATACGGCGACTGGGACTATCAGTTCGATGGCACTGCACCCATCGTGATACCGGATTACTTCACCAGCTTCCACAGTGCTCCGTAGAGTATCTTCGGCACCATATCACACTGGTGCTAGTGGCGGTGACCCCGGGCAACCTGGGTCACCGCCCTTATTGTTGCTGCTATCGCAGTGCTTGACAGGGCTCTTGACGTCGTTGTATAGTATCCGACAATTATCGGGAGGCATGGTCCTTCCGCCGTGCTAACGATGGAAACGTCGGCTAGAATCAGGCAAGCACAGGGTGGAGTTGTTCTCCGCCTTTCTTTTTGGGCTCCAGTCTGCTCCCTCTCCTCAAACGGTGGTTGTGGGGAGCGTAATGTGCCGTGGCCGGTCACGGCTGATTGTTGCCACCCATTCATAACTAGGAGATGACCCGATCGTGATTCCGCAGATAATAGTGAACACATTGGTGCGCGGAAGCACCTATGCCATCCTGGCATCCGGGCTTTCGCTCATATACGGCGTAGGGCGCATAGTTAACCTGGCTCATACAGCCTTCATGATGATGGCGGCCTACGGCATCTGGTACCTGGCTGTGGACCAGGGATGGGGTATGCCTGAGTCGATCGCGGTCACGGTGATAGGCACCGGGCTTCTCGGTGTCCTGGTGTATCGCTTTCTTCTCGACCGCGTCCGCGAGCACCATGCGACGATCCTGTTGATGACGATAGCGCTGGCCATGCTGATGCAGGAGGTTGTGTTGAAGGTTTTCGGTGGGCTGCCGCGGAGTATCCCTCTCATCGTGACCGGTGGCACGAACCTGTTTGGGGTTCCGATCCAGAATCAGTACCTCGCAACGCTGGGCATAGCCACGGGCATCGTCTTCTTGATCTGGCTACTGCTTGGAAAGACGAAGCTGGGAATAGGGATAAGGGCTACCGCCCAGGATCCAGAGGTGGCAAGCCTAATGGGCATAAGCGTAACCAGGATACTGATGATAACGGTGGGACTGGGGACTGCGCTGGCGGCTGTGGCAGCCGTCTTCCTTGCGCCGTTGGAGGGAGGCCTGAACTTCGGCATGTGGCTTCCGCCCCTTATGATGGTGCTGGTGGTGGTGGTGCTGGGGGGATTGGGAAGTGTGAAGGGAAGCTACATAGCTGGCTTCTTTGTCGGCCTTGTACAGGCAACTGTCACTACCGTGATACCTCAACACGGTTATCTCAGCCATGCTTTTGCCATGTTGGCCATGATCATTGTGCTGATCGTCAGGCCGCAGGGGATGTTCGGAACCGTGTTCGAAGAGGAGAAACTGTAGAGTGATCAGAGGGCTTCTGAGCGAATTGAGGTGGGGCGTACTGCCCGTTCCGGGACGCGTTCTGGGGATAGCTTTCTTTGTCTTTCTCTATCTGGTGCCTTTGATGACCAATGACGCGTACATAATGCGCTTGATGACCATCGCTGCTATTCTGGCGATTTTTGCCGTGAGCTGGGACGTTTTGTCCGGCTATAGTGGCCAGGTCAACTTCGGCCATGCGCTTTTCTTTGGAGCCGGTGCCTACGGTGCGGCGCTGCTGTACCGTCATGCCGGCTTACAGCCCTGGGCCACGATACCGCTGGGGGCCATCATCGCCACCGGGATCGGTGTGGCTACCTGTTTTCCGGCACTCAGGCTTCGACCACCGTACCTTTCGCTCTTAACGCTGGCCTTTCCCATCATAGCGGAGAGGATAATCCGTTCAATGCCAAACAACTGGGCCGGCGGTAACGATGGAATCCGCGGTATGCCCGCTCTCGCCGGAACGGCTGATGAATCATACTATATCTGCCTGATCGTGATGACGATATCCGTGCTCATAATGTACAAGCTCACAGATGCTAAGAGCAAGTACGTTAGAACCGGTCTTCTCTTCCATGCCATACGCGAGGATGAGATCGCAGCCCGGGCAACCGGGATAGACACCGTCAGATACAAGATACTGGCATTTGTCATCGGTGGTTTCTTCGCGGGGCTCGCCGGTGCCCTCTACGCCCACTTCCGACTGCAGGCTGGCCCCACATATTTCTCGACTCTGCTGTCGTTTCAGGCCATCATATGGGTGGTGTTCGGCGGCATAGTGAGTATATACGGCCCAATAGTGGGGGTATACAGCGTCTATGTCGGGCTTGACTTTCTGAGGAAAACCCCTATCGGCGAGTATCGGCTCCTCATAATGACCGGAGTCATAATTCTGATACTGCTATTCATGCCCGAGGGGATTGCCGTGCGAATCAGGCAGTGGATGGAGTCCGAATGTCCGCGCTGCAAGCTTACCAATGCATCCTGGCGTAGACGATGCAGGGCGTGCGATGCTTCTCTGCACTATGTTCCTCAAGACTGAAGTCGTACACCCTCGTGCTGCATGTCCCGCATTGGCAACCATGGCGTATCGCGGTGGCTTCCATCTGAGTGTAACGACATAGTTTCGTTCTGGCCTCGTTATTGCCTGCGAGCGGGCTCGATCTGACTGGCTGAGTGGAGGGGGTATAGGACTCAGTTACAGCATGGTGCTGGCGGGGGCAGAGGTGCTGTGTTATAATCGATCACACAACATGTGAGAATAGGCAGGAGGTAATCATAATGACAGCTGATTC
>JAWOGR010000146.1:0-6689 GCA_046496625.1 Dehalococcoidia bacterium
ACGACAAGCTGGGCGCAATGATGGGACGCGGCTGTCGCGTGGGGATAAATGCCGGTATCATGCCCGGACTGCGGATAGGTTCTCACTCTTTCGTTGGACCGCAGGTGTGTCTGCGCGAGGACCTTCAGGCGCATAAGACTGCGCTCGCCGACCCGGGATACCTGGTGGCCGATAACGAAACCGCGCTCGACTTGGACAAGAGAAAGGACCTCCTCGACAGGCTGCAGTGACGGAAGTGGCCACGAAGTCCAACGTGTTATAATGGAGCCAGCGAGACCCTAGTATGTGCGGTATCATAGGTTATTGCGGTCATAAGCCGGGAGTCCCCATCGTCATCGAGGCCCTGCAATGCCTCGAGTATCGTGGCTACGACTCGGCCGGCATAGCCTCGCTCTGTGACGGAAAGCTGCTCATAAAGAAGGATGCCGGCAAGGTCGGAGAAGTGATCGAGAAACACGATCTCACCAGCCTTCCCGGTAGCATCGCCATTGGCCACACACGCTGGGCCACCCACGGCGCTGTTACGCAGCTCAACGCCCACCCCCATTCCGATTGCCGGGACAGGATAGCGGTGGTTCATAACGGCATCATCGAGAATAGCGCCCAACTCCGCGAGGAACTGGCCGGTGCTGGACACGTCTTCCGGTCGGAGACCGACACCGAGGTCATCGCCCATCTCCTCGAGGACGAGGCCAAAAACGGGCAGTCGCTCGAGCACGCAGTGTTGAACATAGCTCCCAGGCTCGAAGGTTCCTACGCTTTTTTGGCTGCGTCCCTTGACGATCCGGGCAAGATCATAGGCACCAGGAGGGACAATCCCCTGATCATCGGAGTAGACGCGCCTGACTACTACATCAGCAGTGATGCCCTGGCCTTCTCCCGGTACACCAACCGGGTCATGAATCTGGAGGACAACGAGGTGGTCGTGCTTGCCGCAGGCAGTATCGAGTTCCTCGATAGGCAGGGAGACAGGGTTTCCAGGCAGGTTAGACAGCTTGACCAGGTTTGGTCTGAGAGCAGCAAAGGAAACTACCAGCACTTTATGCTCAAGGAGATAATGGAGGAGGCGCAGGTGTTTGACCAGGCGACCAACCAGGACGGCAAGCTCTTCACGGAGATCGCCCTCGACATACTGCGGGCCAGGCAGGTGATCATTACTGCCTGCGGCACCTCCCGCTACTCAGCGCTTGTCGGACGCTACCTATTCTCGAAGGTCGGCAAGAAATTCTGCGACGTTGTCATGGCCTCCGAGTTCGGCTACTTCGCAGATTCCGTGGACAAGAACACAGTGGTCGTCGCCGTCTCTCAGAGCGGAGAGACCGCCGACGTTGTCGATGGAGTAAAGGCTGCCAGGGCCGTCGATGCCCGGGTGGTCTCCATCATCAACCGGCCCAACTCCATACTGGCCGACCTGAGCCATCATGTCATTCAACTCAACTGCGGACCCGAGATAGCAGTACCCGCCACCAAGTCCTTTCTCTCCCAGCTCGCCATATTCTACCTTCTGTCCTTCTCAATGGTTAACGATTTCGACGGGGCGGCGGCGCGATTGTCGGCCCTTAACACCGCTATCGTCGGGGTGCTGGACTCGAACAAGAGCGAGCTTATCAAACTCAGCCGTGAACAGAAGGACAGGAGCGATTTCTACTACATAGCCAGAGGGATAAACTTCGCCATCGCCTCTGAAGGCGCACTCAAACTCAAAGAGGTCTCGTACATCCATGCCGAGGGAATGCCCGCCGGAGAACTCAAGCACGGCACCCTGGCCCTCGTCGAACAGGGCACACCCGTCGTGGTGATCTGTCCGGCAGACTACACATTCGCCGAGACCCTCAGTAACGCCATAGAGGCGAAGTCACGCGGTGCATACATCATCGGAGTCTCCGACAGGGAGAGCAACGTATATGATTCGTGGATCAGGATTCCCGAGGTTGACGAGTTGCTTTACCCCATGGTAGCCGTGGTTCCTCTGCATCTGCTGGCCTATTATCTCGCCATCAGTCGAGGATACGACCCCGACAGGCCCCGCAATCTGGCCAAGTCCGTGACCGTGAAATGAACTCCATTAACTCGCCCCGCGTCCTCGTCGGCATACCTGCCTACAACGAGGCTCGCTACATCGGAAGCATAGTCCTCCAGGCCAGGCAATACGCCGACGTGGTCATCGTCGTCGACGACGGGGGCACGGACAACACCGCCAGGATCGCCGAACTCAGCGGCGCCGTCGTGATCCGCCACGATGAAAACAGGGGCAAGGGCGCAGCCATACAGAGCATAATATCCGAGGCGAAGAAGAGAAGTCCGGGCATTCTCGTCCTATTGGATGCAGATGGACAGCACAACCCCGAAGAGATCCCCTCTCTCCTCAAACCCATCTCCAAAGGCTATGACCTCGTTATCGGCTCGCGGGAGGCGCAGAAGGACAGGACACCGGCCTACCGCCGCATCGGCCAGAAGGTTCTGCTGCACTCGGGCAGGCTCATACAGCAGCACAATGTCTCCGATTCCGAGTCGGGATTCAGGGCACTATCAGCAAGGGCAATAGATAAACTCGAACTGAAGGAGACGGGATTCGCCATAGAATCTGAAATGATAGCCAGCGCCGCGGGCATGGACCTGAAGATCACCGAGGTGCCTATCTCCAACATATACACAGATGACGGCTCGACGCTCAACCCGATAAGCCACGGCGTCGGCGTTCTCAACCGCATAATACTCATGATCTCCCGCAGACGGCCGCTCTTCTTCTTCGGCATACTGGGGTCCATCCTGCTGGCCACAGGGTTCATCATCGGCATCAGGGTCCTCAGAATAGCCATGACCACCGGTGACCTCGCTCTGGGGAGCGCAATACTGACCGTCATGTTTGTCATCGCCGGCATACTGGCCATCTTTACCGGCATCATCCTTAACGCCCTGCGCGGACGCGATTAGTCGGGGTCTGACCCGCCCCGCTGCCGGCTCAGCGACGTGTCACGCTCTGCCCTGCACCCGGCCGGAAGATCGATGGCGCCGCCACAGGTAAATCGCGACAGCTATGGCCACGACGCTCTGCCCCATCGCGTAGCCAAGCCCCGCCCCCACCAGGCCCCCGCTCCGCATCAGTATATAGCTCAGAGCCAGGCTCAGGCACGTGGCCGCCGCCGTCACCATGATGATCCCCCTGGTGTTCTTCCGCACCCTTTCAATGCTGACATAAAGGTAGTTGTATCCCCAGGGGATGGTTGCCGCAACCACGATGCGCAGCAACGTAGCGGAATTCTCGGAGTACGCCTCGCCGAAAACAAGGAGCAGCTTCTCGGAGAACACCAGCACCACCAGGATCAGGGGCAGCAACAGCAGAAGAGAGAGCCTCAGCGATTTCGCGGTATTCGTTCGAATAGACGCTTCATCATTGGAGCCTTCGGCGAACAGTGAGTTGAAGACCGCCGCAGGGATGACCGTGAGTTTGACCGCGATCGCCCATGCGATATAGAAATAGGCATTCATCTGGGCTCCCAGAACGCTCAGCACCACCAGCGGCAGAACGAGAGGGAGCATCTCCAGCAGAACCCCGGCGGCATAGTTTCCTGCAGCATACCGCCTCAGTTCCTTCAGTAGCCCTATCCTGAGCTTCGGAACGGGGCGGTACCCCTGCTGCACCCTGGGCAACAACCACAGTACGGCCACCAGGGCCGCTACCGCTACCGCCACGCCCTTTGCCGCCAGTATACCGAAGGCCCCGGTGAAGAACAGAACCAGCACCGCAACCAGCGGCAGTCGCACAACGCCCGCGATGGCATCGGTCAGGAAGATCAGCCTGGCACTGAGCCTCGTTAGAAACACGGCGTTTGCCAGCGGTTGCAGCGCCGTCGCCACGGCAAAGACGAGAAACGCCGCCAGGAAGACGGGGTGCTCCCGCACTACGAGCAGGGCCGGCGACCAGACATGCAGCCCTGCGATGAAAACCAGTGCGATTGCCAGCGATGCCAGCCCGCTCAGCGTGAAGCAGCTGTTGACCATGTCGTTGCCGTCCTTGCCGGCGCCGGGCAAGAACCGTACCAGTCCCGTTGCCAGGCCCAGCTCGGGAAAGACGGCCATCAGCCCCAGCGCTGAGATGATGGCCGACCCCACCCCCACCACCTCCACCGGGTAAAGCCTGGCAGCTATGATCCAGAACACGAACCCCGTGGCGGAGATCACCGCGGTACCCAACAAGAGGTAGGCAGCGTTGCGATAAAGCGAGACGCCGAGCAGCGATCTCATCTCTCCTCGGGGATTGCTGAACAGGCGGAACGCATCGGCGTAGGCTCTCCTGACAAAATTGAAGCCTGTTTCGACCAGGTTCCTGACGGTCTTCATGAAGCGCTGACAGTGTAACACACTCCGGTGTCGTATTCGTCGTCTACAACGATATCAGTGAAGGCAGCCCGAACACTCTGTAGTGCGAGGCTTGAGCCTCGCGCGGAGGGAGGGGTCGACAGTCAGCAGTCACACAATAGGCGTAGTGCGAGGCTTCAGTCCCGACAGCGCCGAGGTCCGATGACTCGCGACTCCTGTCGGAGATGTCCCGACCCCGTCGAGGTCCGATGACTCGCCACTCCTGTCGGAGATGCTCGACGTAGTCGGCACTCGATTACATCGGCACCTTGCGCGGAGGGCGGGCCGGCAGCCAGCGGCAACTCGATAGTTGTAATGCGAGGCTTCAGCCTCGCGCGAAGGGCGGGCCGGCAGCCAGCGGTAACTCGATAGTTGTAGTGCGAGGCTCTAGCCTCGCGCCCGTCGAGAGGACGGTGCTCAACTCGTAAGAGCCGCTGTGCCCCGTCACTCAAGCTGCTGCAAGACCTCCTCCAGTTTGTCCTTGAGCGACGGTAGGTCTTGCTGCACGGTCTGCCACGTCAGATTCAGATCGACGCCGAAGTATTCATGGATCAAAACGTCTCTCATCCCGGCTATGCGCTGCCACGGTATCGCATCATGTTTGGCCCTGAAGTCCGGCGGAAGACTCTTCACAGCGTCACCGATGATCTGAAGCCTCCTGATAACGGCATCCTGTAGGTACGTTCGCTGCAGGAAGTCCTCTTTGCAGACCTGCCGCGTGTACTCCTGAATAAGCATTATGCTCTCCAGGATGTACCTGATATAGACCTTCGGGTCTCTTCTCATATTATCGTGACCTGCTGATCGAGCACTCGCTCCCTGATAAGAGGGGCCAGCGATTCATAAGTAAGAACATCAACCTTCCGCTGCAACGCTCGCTCTAGCTCCATCTTCAGGTCAACGAGGTCGAGCAGGCTCTTCTCGCCACTGAACTCCACCAACACATCAACGTCGCTGTCCTGCCCTGCTTCACCCGTGGCGACCGAACCAAAGAAAGCGGCTCGCCGCACATCATGCTCTCTCAAGATTTGGCTGACACCGTCTCTCAATTCCTGCAGATCTGGCTTCATCATACACTCCCGGGGCTGTGCACCATGTGCTTGGTCTGCCCGTTAGTCTTATCGATTATACCATGCCATGACGCTGTCCCATCCAACCCGGCCCTTGATGGCCGGCGGCAGCGCCTCACCTTCAAGCCAGCGGTCAGCCCGGAGACTCTGTAGTGCGAGGCTTCAGTCCCGACAGCGCCGAGGTCCGATGACTCGCGACTCCTGTCGGAGATGCTCGACGTAGTCGGCACTCGATTGCATCGGCACCTCGCGCGGAGGGAGGGGTCGACAGTCAGCGGTAACTCGATAGTTGTAGTGCGAGGCTTTAGCCTCGCGCGGAGGCGGGCGGGCGTTCATCCTTCAGCCTTCAGAGGCGGCGCACCCCGCCCGAAACACCGACACCACAGTGGGCACAGATATCGAGTGAGAAGCAGCGCAGCACAGCCTTGTTGCTGTGGTTCATCCCGCCGTATTCAGGTATTGAAGCACCTGCTGCTTGAAAGCCTCGAAGTCTGTCAACCTCGTCCTCGCGATGTCATAGACTGTTCTATCGTCTATCCGCGCGTACTCGTGGACCAGTATGTTGCGCAGGCCCTTCATCTCCTTCAGGATCTCCGCCATCTCTTCTGTAATTATGGAGGACTCTCTCAGCTTGTCGAAGAGGTCATCCTCTTCAGCGGCGATGCCCAGCCGTAGCCCGGCTACCAGTAGATGGCAGACGTCAATGACCGCCTCGATGGAAACCTGGAGAAGACGCTCACATGCTCTCCTCTTCTCCACCCTGCGATAGACCGCGAAATCGTCAGGCAGAATCTCGCGCAGCTCACCGAGATACCCGTATAGCCTGTCGAGCTTGATCAGAATCCGGTCACGGTCTAGCACCGGAAACCTCCTCTAGATACCCGTAGTAGATATGCTTGAAGTCCTCGAATGCCTGCGCTGTGCGGAACGCTATCTCGTACAAGAGGTCCTCATCCCGGCTGAAAAGCACCTTACCCTCTCTCAGCACCCTGTGCCTGATGTACAGCGGCAACTGGGAGAACATGGACACGTCTGCCTCTCCTTCTTTCAGGTAGCCCAGTCTCTTTGAAAGAAGATCTGAAGGTTCATACTTGCCGGGCCTGAGCATAAGGCATATGTCGGTGTCCGAGTTTGCGGTAGACTCACACCGTGCCCTGCTTCCGAAAAGGAAGACAGCCACGACATCGGCATCACCCCTGGCTCTGGCAACTATCTTGGCTATGGAACTCATCTTCTCATCTCCGCGTTGTCCGCCGGTCT
>JAWOGR010000010.1:0-8582 GCA_046496625.1 Dehalococcoidia bacterium
TCTGTGGTGGACACCTCCATGACAGCAATGTGTGCGGTCGGCGCGCCGCCGGTGTGTCTGCCAGAGATGCTACTAGCGGCGAGACCCGTGGCACGCCAGATGGCGACAGGAGTGCCGGGTTTCACGGGGAGTCTGGTTCGTCTTCGTCGGGTTGTTCTGCGGCGCTGCCTGCTTCGGTATCTGTGTCGATAGCGATGACCTCGTTGAGCGCCGATATGGCTGCCTCGAGCTGGCTATCATCAGGCTCCCTCGTGGTCAGGGACTGCAGCATCAGGCCCGGAGCGATGAGAACGCGGACCACGGTGTTCCTGACATGGCCGGCCCCGAACTTCATAACCTCATATCCAATGGCGGCGATAAGCGGGATGAGGGCTATGCGGGAGAGCATGCGTATCCACAGAGGCGGCCGACCGAGCAGGACGTCTATGAGGGCAAAGACCAGTATGGCTATGATGAGTACGATCACGATGAAGGACGTGCCGCAGCGAGGATGCGCCGTGGTGTGGTGCCTTATCGCTTCCACTTCCAGAGGGGTACCCGCTTCATATGCGTTGATCGTCTTGTGCTCGGCGCCGTGATAAGCAAACACGCGCCTGATATCGGGTATAAGCCCTATCAATCTGATATATGCGATGAACAGGCCGATGCGGAAGAGTCCCTCAAGGGTGACGCTCAACAGGGCGGAACTGATGTACGGATCGATAAGATAGCGAGTGGCGAGAAGGGGGACGAGGAAGAAGAGAGTAACGGCAAAGACAAAGCTCAGAGCCACGGTGCCCCCCAGCAGGGCGGGATGTATCTTCTCCTCTCCATCCTCAGCCGCTGCGATTTCAGCGGAGCGAAGCAGTGCCCGGGTGCCGAGAACCATGGTTTCGCTCAGAGAGATCAGCCCCCTTGTGAAGGGTTTTTCTCTGAGCCGACCTCTGTATATTCTGGCCAGCGGCTGCTTGATGGTGTTCAATCGACCATCGGGCTGACGCACAGACATGGCCAGGCCTTTCTTGCCGAGCATCATGACGCCCTCGATTACCGCCTGGCCGCCGTAGTGAAATGGTTTTGCCATCAGGGCCTCATGTCGCCTGTTGCCAGGACCGTGGGATAGGATAGGTCATCAGTGCGCTGAGCAGCACCGCGGGATGCATCATGATGGGAACACCGTACGATCTGAGAATCTGAGTTCTGCCTCTGGTAGCGTCGGCACTGGATGAGTACCGGGGTCGAGATGATACACGCGGGCGCGGTCGCCGGTTGCGGCGAGGAGACCGCGATCATTTCATCTTGTACCGTTGCTTGAACCTCTCGACTCTTCCCCTGGAGTCGACTATTCTCTGTTCGCCCGTGTAGAACGGGTGACACTGACTGCACACTTCGACCTTGATCTGCTGCTTGACAGAACCGACGGTGAAGGTATTGCCGCAGAGGCAGCTCACCGTGGCCTCCTCGTTATACTTGGGATGAATCTTGTCCTTCATAGGTATATGCTTACCTTCTTCTTGTACCTGGTCGCCGGCTCATACTTGACGTGACCGTCTATCAGAGCAAAAAGGGTGTAGTCCCTGCCCATGCCGACATTGTTGCCGGGCAGCATGCGTGTGCCGCGCTGGCGAACGATTATCGTGCCCGCGCGTACCTGCTCGCCCCCGAACCTCTTTACGCCCAGGCGCTTGGACTGGCTATCCCTCCCGCATTTGGTGCTGCCTCCACCTTTCTTATGAGCCATGCTTGATCTCCTTAACCCCTGACTATCTCGTTGATCTGTATCTTCGTGTGTATCTGGCGGTGTCCCCTCTTGTTCCGGTACCGGCGCTTCGGCTTATACTTGAACACGATGGTCTTTTCACCCTTGGCCTCTCCCAGAGATATGGCCTTCACCAGCGCGCCCTTGATTGTCGGGGCTCCGACTACCGTATTGCCATCTCCGCCGATGAACAGCACTCTGTCGAACTCGACGGCGTCGCCTTCCGGGACGCCGAGGCGTTCAACCTCTATGGTCTGCTTTGGCGTTACCTTGTACTGCTTGCCGGCTATCTCAACTACAGCGTAAATGTTCTCACCTCTGTGGACGACTAGGAATTCTAGCACCCTGCGGCTAGGGTGTCAAACTAATCGCCCGCGAAACTGGTCGGGACGGTCTGATGAGTGTGTTGCGAATGCTGTTCAGCCTCGACCGCAAGTCACCTGAAGACCCGCTGATGATCTACGGTTTGCTATGATTCGTGCTGTACCTGTAGAGGTTGAACAGAGCCTTGATCGATGGGCCGAGCGCCGGATAGACAGGAAAGCGTTCGGCTTCGAAGGCCTTCTTGGCCATAAGGTGATACCTTCTGTCGTCCTCATCCTCTGAGTATGCATCAAGTGCGACGCAGACCATCACGGTCCTGCTCATGGTGTCCCGGGCATATCTGCAGCCCTCGACCATCACCGGGATCAGTTCATTGAGGAGGCCCTCCACCCTGTCTCCCAGGATCCGCATCAGATAGTTGACTTCGTCGAAGTGCAGCACTATCGAGTGAATGTTCGGGTCGTGCGACAGGATGCGGATGGCGTCGGCGAGAGTGCCCGGCTTTCCGGGCAGGTTGTAGTAAATCGGCCAGGCATCGAGGGGATTGCCGATGCTTGTTCCCGCCAGAGGCACCATCTTGCGCAGTTGCGCTGTCGTTTCCTCCGTGAACCGGGGTACTTCCAGTCCTGTTTTGACGCAGAGGTCGGTCTCGAGCACACTGAACCCGCCGGAGTTGGTGATGATAGCGGTGCCCCTGCCTGCCGGCAGTCGGGCGCAGGATAATGCCAGGGTGGAGTCGAGCAGTTCATCAAAGCTTTCTACCTGGAGTACCCCTGTCTGCCGGAACAGCGCCCTCCAGGTATCGGGCGAACCGGCCAGCGAACCTGTGTGAGAAGCTGCGGCACGTGTGCCGTCCGTGGTTACTCCTCCTTTAAGTGCCACTATCGGCTTCACCCTTGCTGCCTCCACAAGTGCCTGTCTGAGTCGGTCACCGTTCCGGGTTCCCTCCATGTAGAGGGCTATGACGCTGGTTTCGGGGTCGTGTGCCAGGTACTCGAGGAAGTCGGGGCAGTCCAGGTCCACGGCATTTCCGTAGCTAACGACCTTGCTGAAGGTCACGTTTCTTAGCTTGCCGATGGAGAGGAACTGCTCGGCGAAGGTGCCGCTTTGAGAGATCACCCCCACCGGCCCCGGCTCGGTCGATGCGTCGGGGATGAAGGCCAGACCGGACTCGGGGCACTGCACTCCCATGCAGTTGGGACCGATGAGGTTGATCCTGTCGCTGGCGATCTCCTTGACCTTGTCCTCGAGGGCCTTCCTTTCCGGCAGGCCGGTCTCGCTGAAGCCGGCCGTGAAGACGTGGGCAGTCTTCACGCCTTTGGAGATGCAATCGGTCAATACTTTAGGGACATTCGGTGCTGGCACCGCGATGACAACGTAGTCGACCTCATCCTCGATATCCAGAATGCTCGGATAGCACGTCTTGCCGTGGAGTTCGCTGTACTTGGGGTTGACCAGGAACAGGCGGTCCCTTAGCTTTGTGCTCATCAAGGCCTGCGAGAAGCCGTCATGATCGGACGCTCCGATCACGGCTACCGTTCTCGGGTGGAAGATGGTGTCGAGTCTGCTTCGTCTGTCAACCTTCAATGCTGGAGTCCTGACTGCGACATGGGCTGACGAACCGCTGTCGGAGTGTCGGGATACCATTCGTCGGAGGCCCTTGCTGATGGGGCTGAGCCGCGGCGAGTAGGGTATCCTGTCTCTGTACGCCTGTCAATCATCCTGTGTATCATGATCGCCCGGGGTAGTGAGGTCACACTTGCCGGAGCCCGGCAGGCTCAAAGCTCATAGGTGTCCCTGGGTCTAAGGGAGATGAGGCCCTCTTTCACCCTGTCCGTTGCCTGCAGGGCCTCGTTAAAGGCCTTGCGATTTGCCTCCACCTTCGATGCAGGCAACCTCTTGGCCATGACCTCGATAAGTGAATCAGGCGATACGATGGGACACAGCGCTGCCACCGCACCCAGAGCAGCCATATTGACTGCTCTGTCCTCACCCACATCCCTGGCTATCTGCCGGAAGGGCAGGCGGGCCACCCTGTCCCAGGGAACCCAGCGCACCTGGCTTGAGTCTGCAATAACGAGGCCGCCTTCCTTCATGGACGATAGATTCTTGACACACGCCTCCTGTGTGAGGGCTACAAGCAGGTCCAACTGCACGGCCTCGGGATAGTCGATCTCGGCGTCGCTGACAATGACCTCTGAGACTGAGTTGCCTCCTCTGGCTTCAGGGCCGTAGTTCTGACTCTGGGCAACGTATCTGCCATCCAGAATAGCGGCCTCGGCCAGCAGTATCCCGGCCAAGATTATGCCCTGGCCCCCGGATCCGGCTATCCTTATCTCATACCTTGAGTTTCTCTGCGGTAAGCTTTGCATACTCTTCATTGTAGGACGGCCTCTCACGATCGACAAGAACGCCGATAGTGGTCTTTCCGGCGAGTTCATCCTCGCTCAGTTCTTTTGCCTTTTCCACGGTTACGCAGTTATCCCTCTGCCATGCCATCATGTCGACAGGGGAGTTAAGGCCCAGCCAGCGTCCTGAGTAGGTTACACACTGGGCGAGCACTTCGACCATACTGAACCCTTTCTTAGTAAGGGATTTCTCTATCAGGCGATCCATCAACGGGATATGGTAGACGCTCGTTCTACCGACGAAGGCCGCCCCGGCAGCCTGCACCAATCCGGATATGTCGAAGGCGGCCTCCAGGTTTCCGAAAGGCGCGGAGGTGGTCTTGGTGCCGTAGGCGGTGGTGGGCGAAGACTGTCCACCGGTCATCCCGTAAACCTGGTTGTTAACTATGAAGCTGGCGATCTCCACGTTGCGCCTGGCAGCGTGGATAAGGTGGTTGCCTCCGATGGAAACAGCGTCTCCGTCGCCCATGATTGTGATCACCCTCAGGCGGGGATTGGCCAGTTTCACTCCCGTGGCGAAGGTGAGGGCCCTGCCGTGGGTGGCGTGGAGAGTGTTGAAGTCTACGTACACAGGCAGACGGCTGGAACAACCGATGCCCGACACGAGAACCACTTCATCCTTGCTATAACCAAGGCGGTCGATAACTCTCATGAGTGCCTGCATGAAGATGCCGATGCCGCACCCGGCACACCAGATATGCGGGAACCTCTTGCTTGAGCGGAGATACTTGTGGACGAAGTGGCCGGTTTCTGTCACGGGTAGACCTCCTCTAGCATCTCCAGTATCTCACCCGGGGTTATCGGCGTTCCATCGATCTTGTTAAGTGTCAACACCTCGCAGTTGCCCCGGTTGACCCTCTTTACCTCACGGGAGATGTGGCCGACATTCATTTCCGGAACGAGCACCTTCTGAGAACGGTCGAGGATGCCTGTTACGGTACGCCGCATGAACGGCCATAGAACCTGGAGTTTGATGAGTCCCACCTTCAGCCCCTTTGCCCTGGCTTCCCTCACCGCCTGCAACCCGGCCCGGGCAACACAGCCGTAGGCCACCACGGTTATGACCGCGTCTTCAGTGTAGTATGAGTCGAACCATTGCAGGCGATCGAGATCATTGGATATCTTGGAGAACAGGCGTCTCATCAGGGCCTCGACCTCGTCCTTCCGGGTGGTGGGATAGCCCCTCAGGTCGTGGTGCAGACCTGTGACGTGGTAACGGTATCCTTCGCCAAAGGCAGGCATGGGGGGGACTCCCGTGCCCGGGTCGCCATAGGGGATGTGCCACTCCGGCGGAACCGTCGGTCTCGGCCTGTTCTCGATCTCGATCTCGTTCCGTGAAGGCAGCACGACTCCCTCCCTCATGTGGGCCACTATCTCGTCTGCAAGCAGGATTACGGGTATTCGGTATCTTTCCGACAGGTTGAACGACTGTATCGTGAGTTCGAAGAACTCGTACACCGATGAAGGGCAGAGAACTATTATGGAGTGGTCGCCGTGCGTTCCCCAGCGTGCCTGCATGACGTCCCCTTGAGACGGCTGGGTGGGAAGGCCTGTGCTCGGTCCGGCACGCATCACGTCCACGATGACACAGGGAACCTCGGTCATGCAGGCATACCCGATGTGCTCCTGCATCAACGAGAATCCCGGCCCGCTTGTGGCGGTCATGCTCTTGGCACCGGCGAGCGAGGCGCCGATGACCGCACCCATGCTTGCGATCTCATCCTCCATCTGGATAAAGACTCCGCCGGTCTCGGGCATGTCTTTCGCCATCACCTCGGTTATCTCAGTGGCAGGGGTGATGGGATAGCCTGCGTAGAATCGGCATCCAGCCATGAGGGCGCCCTTGACGCAGGCCTCGTTACCCTGTAGAAGAATCGGTCTTTGCTTTTCCTCTTGACTTGCCTTTTTCATCTTTGGTAACAGCGATGGCAAAATCCGGGCATCTCATCTCGCAGAGTTTGCAGCCCGAGCATTGCTCAAGGTCTTTCACGGTGGGGAAGGAATCCTGATCGGCTTCCAGGACATGCTTGGGGCAGAAGGCGATGCATATGCCGCATCTCTTGCACCAGCCCCGGTAGATGTCGACCCTGGTCATGCGCCCCCAATTATAACACCTTTGTGTGGATTTGGCCTACATGTGTGCTCGACCGGAACTCCGTAACATGCCACGTCGGGAGGCTGTCCGGGCCTTGCCTGATCAGCCATTCTCTCCATCAAACCCCATGTGCTCAATGAAGTACTGGTTGAAGTCGAAACGCCATGAGAGCTCGATGTGTTCGATGAACCGGCTGAGATCAGCGGCGGTCTGCCAGTAATCCCTGACCAGAAGAACCAGCGAGGCCCCGGTGCTTGCGGCATTGCCCAGGGACTTGACTATCTCGGGGTTGACCGCCGGGATGATACCCGTGCGGATAGCGCTGTGGATGTCCGCGTAGTTCCCCAGAGCCCCGGCGAGATATATGCGGTCAATGTCCGTTACTGCAATGCAGAGCTCGTTCATTAGGGTTCTGATGCCTGCAGCGATGGCACCCTTGGCAAGCTGGAATTCGCGAACATCCTTTTGCGTGAGGTAGATGGGCCTCCCGGTGAAGCTTTCTTCGGCGGACGCCACGAGAAAACCCCTGGCTCCTGAGCGCTTAACTACCCTTTCGTTCAGGCCGCGGGCCCTCTTCTGGCGGGATGGTCGGATCAGCCCGCTTCCGTCGATGATCCCGCACTGAAGAAGTGCGGCGACCAGATCGACAAGCCCGCTCCCACAGATTCCCTCTGGCTTGACGTTGCCGATGACCCGGTAATGCAGCTCGCCATCTTCGAAGGTCACGCCCTCAATTGCCCCTGCTCTGGCGATCATCCCGTGGGTGATCCTCGCGCCCTCCAGGGCGGGACCGGCTGCGGCAGAGCACGTCAACAGGCGTTCGCTGTTGCCGAGGAAGACCTCGCCGTTGGTGCCCAGGTCCAGCCCCAGGATGATCTCGTCCTTCTGTTCGGCAACCCCGGAGGCCATGATGAAACTGAGCAGGTCACCTCCGATGTAGCCGGACTTTATGGGCAGGGTATAGAGCAGGGCTGCCGGGTGCAGATGAAGTCCGACATCCGCAGCACTCAGCACCAGGCCGTCCGTCACGATGGGAGAGAATGGTGCTTCAGCGATACCCACGGGGGATAGGCCGAGGAGAAGATGCTGCATGGTGGTGTTACCCGCGGCCACCGCGATGAAGACGTCCTCCGGCCCGATGCCGGCGATGGACAGAAGACTTTCCGTAAGCTGGTTCAGGTCCTTCAGCATGAGAGACTGCAGCCTTCTGAGACCCCTTGGGTGCTCCTGGCAATAGTGCAGACGGCTGATAACGTCTGAGCCGTAACGCTTCTGACTGTTGAGGCATGAACTGACGGCCAACTCACTCCCGTCCAGGAGATTGAAGAGCTTGCCTACTACTGTGCTCGTGCCGAGATCAAAGACGAGCCCGAATCTACGGTCAATGTGCTCCACATCCTGCCAGTCCAGAAGACAGCGGTCATGGAGGACTGCCACCCCGTGGAACTGGCTCTCATCGACGCCACGGTTCAGCGTACGAAGGCAGTGAAGGGATGCTGTGAGCGCCCCGTATTCGGGGCCGAGCCCCAGTTTAATCAGATCGAGACTCGAAAGCCCCTCATTGTGGATGCTGAACGGTACGGTAACGAGCCGCTTGTCTATCAGAGGCTCAAGTCGCGATGGCAGCACATATCTGTCTGCAGGAACGTGACTGGTGGTCAGGATGTTGAAGTACTCCGGAGTGTCGTCCGTCTCCCGGGTAGATATGGCGAGGTCCCGGTTCACCCTGGTGCGACAGGCAAGGCGTATACCCTGTTCTATCTCCTCGTCATCAAGGAACTTCCTCTCTTCATCTGACGGTTCTTCTTTCTCCGATAGGATCTTGACCCTGCACTTGCCGCATCTACCCAGGCCGTTGCACTGTCCTCCCAGCTCGACATCGGTCGCTTGCAGGGCATCCCAGATCGTCTCTCCCCGGGGGACATGAAACCATTTGTCGTCTGGCAAGACTTGTAGCCAGACATCCTTAGTTCTGCGTCTCCTCTTGCTGGGTCTTCTAGTCCGTAGGCTGTCCATG
>JAWOGR010000054.1:0-4269 GCA_046496625.1 Dehalococcoidia bacterium
TCAAGGAACGGTACGGCTCCCTGGAGGCCCTGTATTTGCAGGCGAAGAACGAGAGAGACCTGGTGAAAAAGCTTCAGGAGTTCAAAGGGGTCGGGCCGACAACCGTGAACACCTTCCTCAGAGAACTGAAGGCCATCTGGGAAAAGGCAAGACCCGACATCTCCCCCGTTGCCCTGGACGTGGCCTCGAGGCTAGGTCTGTGTGACGAAGACCTTGAGCAACCGTCATTAGAGGTATCCCTTGTAAGAGTAGGGCTCGACTTCTGCAGGGCCAGACAATGCCTCACATGCCCCGTGCAGGGCGAATGCTCCGACCCCTATCTCCGCTGAGCCGCTACGCTCCACAATCCGGAGCGCCACCCGAGAATACCATACGCCACACCGGGTCAGCCGTTGCTGTGCCTCCAGATGATCGTGGTTGATCCCCGGTTCTCCTGACAGTACGATGCCGTTCCGTCTTCCGGGAAACGCCCGCCGGCCTGCTGCTGCGCGAAGTCGTTATCCACTCTGAACGCTGGAGAAAAACCGGACGATAGGTTAAAATGAACGGTTGCCGAAAGTCATGGCACGTATAAAGGGGCATTGACAATGACAAAGAACCAGAACGTATTGACCGAGATCGATTCGAAGGCTATGCTTGCGAAGCACGGAATACCGGCAATAGAGGCGAGGCTTGCCCGAAGCAAGAGAGAGGCGGTTGCGATCAGCAGGGAGATCGGTTTCCCCGTGGTGTTGAAGGTGATGTCACCGGACGTCGTTCACAAGACCGATTCCGGTGGAGTCAGGCTGGGCCTGGCCAACGCAACGCAGGTAGGGAGGGCCTACAGCGAGATTGTGTCATCGATAAGGCAAGCCTACCCGAAGGCCCGGGTGCAGGGAGTATCCGTCCAGCGCATGGCTCCTCAGGGAGTCGAGGTCATTGTCGGCATGAGCAAGGACCCCCAGTTCGGCCCGGTGCTCATGTTCGGCCTCGGAGGAATACTGGTGGAGGTGCTGAAGGATGTCTCTTTCAGGATAGTCCCGATCACCAGGAGGGACGCCGGAGAGATGATCAGAGAGATAAAGGGATATCCGATACTTGAAGGATACAGGGGCCAGAAGCCGGCCAGCATCCCCGCGTTGGAGGAGCTGATAGTGAAGGTGTCTGAGTTCGTGGAGAAGAACCCCCAGATAGAGGAACTCGACCTCAACCCCGTGTTCGCTTACCCCGACAGGGCGGTGGCGGTTGACGCACGGATCATACTCTAGCCAGGGTGAGGGCGAACCCGGCGTAGTGCAGACAACACTATCCGGGACCTGACCCGCCAGCGACGCTATTGAGGGTTCATCTTGTTTGAAGATAAGCTTAAGCAGTTCGAGCCCATCTTCTACCCCGAATCCATCGCCGTCGTCGGCGCATCGGCCGACTCAGCAAACGTGGGCTCTTTCTGGGTCCAGACATTGCTCTCCGCCGGATTCCCCGGACCCGTATACCCCGTCGGTCCCCGTGGTGGGAAGCTTGCCGGCCTCGACGTATACCCTAACCTCAGGGAGATTCCGGGAGAGGTAGACTACGTCATCGTCGCAATCCCCCGACATGCTGTACTGGATCTCCTCGACGACTGCGCAGTCAAGAGGATCAAGGCCATCCAGTTCTTCACGGCCGGCTTCAGCGAACTGGACACAGAGTCGGGTCGAAGGCTGGAGCAGCAGATGCTCGAGAAAGCACGGCAGGGAGGCTTTCGCATCATCGGTCCGAACTGCATAGGTGTGTACTGCCCGGAGCGGAGAATCCCCTTCCTCATGGGGACACTCGGCGAGAGCGGTTGCGTTGGGTTTATCTCACAGAGCGGAGGCATTGCCGGAAAACTGGCGACAACAGGCATGGCCCGGCGCATCAACTACAGCAAAGGGATAAGCTTCGGCAACGGTATCGACCTGGATGCAAGCGATCTCCTGCAGTACCTGAATGCCGACCCCGGGACTGAGGTGATCGGTGCATACCTTGAGGGAACAAGAGACGGACGCAGGCTCTTCGACACTATCAAGGATGTCGCACGTGTTAAGCCGCTGGTGGTCTGGAAGGGAGGGAGAACGGAGGCCGGTGCTAAGGCTGCTATGTCCCACACTGGCTCATTAGCCAGTTCACCGTTCATCTGGTCGGCCATGATCAGGCAGGCCGGCGCCGTGGAAGTACACAGTCTTGACGAGTTGGCGGACACCCTTCTTGTCTTCCAGCAGGTCAGTCACTGGCAGGGCGCCAGGATAGCAGTCATCGGGGGACTCGCCGACGGGGGTGGTGGCATCTCAGTATCGGCAGGCGATGCCTGCACAGAGATCGGGCTTGAAGTCCCGCCCCTTGCCAGCGAGACAACTCGAGCCCTGAGTGAACTGCTGGGCGATGTAGGCAGCATTCTGATCAATCCGGTGGACGTCAGCCAGGCACAGTTGCGGGGTCTTCCCACCCTGTTCCGGGCGATCGACATGGTTGCCTGCGATCCCGGTATCGACATCATCCTGATTCAGCAGGACGTAGACATACTCTTACCCATATACTCGTGGAAGGGACTGGAGGACATCAACGATTTCTTCATAGAGCTTGGAGGCAGGCAGAACAAGCCTTTGGTCATGGTATTGCCCCCGGGGCCGGTAGAGCAGGAACGGCTACAGCTCGAGCAAAGACTACTGGCAGCTTCGATCCCGGTCTTCTGTTCTGTTGAGCGTGCAGCCAGGGCCATTCTCAACGTCAACAGCTACTTCCACCGGCACAAGCCGGAGGCCAGCCCTGCCGACGGTGCCTGACCTGCCCTGACAGTGCTCGCGGCTACAGACCCATCTGTCCGCAACTGCCGGAGTCAGCGGTTCTTTGCGAAGCCCGGTCGGACCAACTATAATTCTGCCCTATGCCTTTCACCAGGGATACCGGACCACCTGCCGCCCTGCGCAGGATAGTCGATCACCTGGCTATCAGGGGACTACAAGGCTACATCGTCGGCGGGTTCATACGCGATCGGCTTCTGGACAGAGAGACCGATGACATCGATATCGCTGTCAGGGGTGACGCCCTGGCGATAGCCCGCGACGTGGCTACAGAGATAGGAGGGGCATTCGTCCTCCTCGATGATGTAAACCACATCGCCAGAGTGGTGCTCACCGAACATCTTGAGCACGGCCATGGTGGCCGCGGTGCTGAGTGGCATTTCGATTTCTCTGCGTTCCCGGAAGACATCGAGGCTGATCTTGCCCGCCGCGATTTCACGATTAATGCCATGGCCCTGGAGCTACACCGGTCCACCGGCAACGGAGACTCCTCTGATGCACTTCCACTGATGCCCGAAGGGCCTTCTACAAGTGAGCAACTTCGCAGGGCACTGATAGACCCGTTTGACGGACAGGAGGACCTGAGACTCGGCATAGTTCGGCGTGTTAGTGAGCGGATATTCGAGGCTGATGCCGTGAGATTGCTCCGGGCCGTGAGGTTGGCAGCCGAGCTCGACTTCACCATTGAGCCGGAGACGGAGTCGTTGATCCGCTCCCATGCCGGGGCCATTACCGGGGCCGCAGGCGAGAGGATCAGGGAGGAACTCCTGCGCATACTCAGACTTCCGCGAGCGGCTCACCATCTCGGTTACATGGATGAGCTCGGGTTACTGCCGGCACTGATCCCCGAACTGGCAGAGGCCAGGGGAGTGGATCAGCCCACAACGCACTTCTGGGATGTCTTCCACCACTCCATGCAGACGGTATGTGCGGTGGAATTCCTGATCAGAGAGGGTGAATGGCAGCACGGAAGCAGGGACATGCTGGCGGTTGCTCCCTGGTCCGGTGAGATAGAGAGCCACCTATCTCAAGAGGTTTCCCGAGGAAGCGACCACAGGGTACTGCTTAAGCTCGCGGGACTGCTGCATGATGTCGCCAAGCCGACAACTAAGACAATGGATGATACGGGTAGGGCAAGGTTCATCGGGCACACCGGTTTGGGCGCAGCCATGACCGCCGATATTCTGGCAAGGTTGAGATTCAGCAATCGCGAAATCGGACTGGCAGAAACCATGGTCTATCACCACCTCCGTCCCTTCCAGATGACAGACGATGAACTCCCGAGCCAGCGGGCGATCTACCGCTATTTCCGGGACACCGGCGCCGCCGGCATAGACATTCTGCTGCTGGCCCTTGCCGACTATCTGGCCAGTCGCGGACCGCTGGCTTCGGTCGAGGAATGGCGGCAACACTGCCATTTGATGAACTACATACTTGCTGAGCATGCTAACCAGCAGGCCAAGATTCTGCC
>JAWOGR010000149.1:0-20835 GCA_046496625.1 Dehalococcoidia bacterium
CAGCCCTTCAGCCAGTCCATGACAGGACGCAGCACGCGCTTGCTCCACGGATTGCGGTCAGAGCAGGCACCACCTCCTCATATTTGCCGACCACTCCGAATTCGGACTCCCTGAATATGTTCGCCTCGGGATCCTTGTTGATGGCTATGATATGCTTGGAACTCGAGCATCCTGCTGTATGCTGGCTGGCCCCTGAAACAGCTATGGCAAAATAGATATCGGGAGCCACTATCTTGCCGGTAAGCCCGATGTGTAGTGCCTCCGATACCCAACCGTTGTCAGCGGGGGGACGCGAAGCCCCTACAGCTCCGTGCAGCAGATCAGCCAACTCCTTCAGTGTAGTTTGGAAAGGTTCCGGACCACCCAATCCTCTACCACCACACACGATGACGGGTGCATCCTCCAGCTTGATGCCAACCGCCTCCTCTTTAACGGTCTCCAATGTCTTCGTCCTCACCTTGGAGCTATCGATCTCAACTTTGTACGGTATAACCGCTCCCTTCCTTGAGCCGTCACGCGCAAGAGGCGACATGGCCTTTGACCTTACAGTGACGATCTGAGGCACAAGCTCACCCGTGAATACAGCTTGCGCATTGCTTCCGTAGACAGGTCGAGTCTGCACAAGCGTCTTAGTCTTGGAATCTATGCTGAGGTCAAGGCAGTCTGTAGCCAGACTGGTGCCAAGTCTGAAGGCCAGACGAGGAGCGAAATCCCTGCCCATGAACGCCTGTCCCGCCAGCACGGCTCGAGGTGAAACCTCTTTGACCAGTTTCTCAACGACCTGCATGTAGGAATCAGCCTCGTATTCCTTCAGCATAGCATCCTCAACGCTGTAGACCTTGTCCGCTCCGAAGGCAACGGCATCCTCAGCAGAGTCTCCTACTGCATCGCACGCAAGCAGACAGACCAAGTCCTCCTGAAGCTCATCGGCCAGTCTCCTGCCACAACCCAGCAATTCAGTGGTAATGGCGGCCAGCTTTCCGTTAGCCAGTTCGCCGCAAACCAGTATACCTTTGTGTTCAGCCATTATTTCCTCCTTGATACTAAAGCAGTTTGGCTTCCCTGAGCCTCACGGCCAGATTGGCGCCAGCCTCGGCCGGCGTGTCACCCTCAATGATCTCGCACTTGCCTTCCTTCACTGGCTGGAACAGCTTCTCCAGCTTGCTTCTCCTCCCCGCAGCGCCAACGTCCGAAGGCTCAAGGCCGATGTCCGCGGGCTTCCAGATGACGGGCTGCTTCTTGGCAGCCGCCATGATTCCTTTCAGCGCGGCATAGCGAAGCGTACCCAGTTCGCTTGTTACCGTAACCAAAACAGGGAGGGCTACCTCGACAGACCGATAGCCGTCGGGGATAATCTGTTCGATCCTTGCCTTCCCATCCGCCACCTCAACCTTGCGGGCGAGGGTCACGGCCGGAATTCCCAGAAGCTCCGCAATACCTAGCCCCGTCTGCCCCGCATCCCAATCAGATGACTGTCTGCCGCAGAATATGATGTCGTATTCGCCGATCTTCTTGATCGCCATGGCCAGGGCGTTAGCCGTCGACCAGCTATCGCCATCCTCGAAGGCTTCATCCTCCAGGAGTATCAGTTCATCACCCCCTACCGCCAGAGCCTTCTTTATGACGTCGCGAACAAACTTGTTCCCCAGGGTCAGCGCGGTGATCTTGCCGCCAACAGAATCCTTTATCCTCAAGGCAGCCTCCAGGGCAAACTCCTCATATTGGCCTATAACAGGCTTCACCTCTGCCGGCCAGGTCATCCTGTTATCCACGACCTTGAACACCGCCGGTGGTGCCTCAGGGTCCGGCACCTGCTTGCAGCACACAATCATGTTAACTGGCATTCGGTAACCTCCTCGATGATTCTTTGTAGCCAAAGAATATAACAAAACGTGTCTTCAGTCAACGACCAGGGGCTACATCCGTTCGCCAGCAGTCAGGACTTGTGTCGCTGCGTGGGCGAATCGATGGTGCACCGGGTCTGATGGTAATGCTATACTCAGGGCATACACCGGAGAGAGGCATAGAAGAGCGTGCTGCTAGCAGTCGATATCGGAAACACGAACATCAAGCTGGGCGTATTTGACGGGGATAGGCTGACCGCCACCTGGAACCTCGCCACGCATACCCATACGACATCAGACGAGTATGGCGGAATGCTGCTGAACCTCATGGACAGAGAGAAGGTCCTCGCCTCAGAGGTTACGGGAATCGTGCTTTGTGGGGTAGTGCCGCCTCTGGTGCATACGTTTGTCCAGATGTGCGCGAAGTACATGCACTCCAAGCCCTTGATCGTTGAGGCCGGTGTCAGAACCGGGATGCGTATCTGTCTCGACAACCCACGTGAGGTCGGCCCTGACCGCGTGGTGGGTGCTGTCGCAGCACAGAACCTTTACGGCAAGCCGTTGGTCGTGATCGACCTGGGCACGGCTACGACCTTTGACGTGGTTTCTGAGGAAGGCGATTATCTGGGTGGTGCGATTGCGCCGGGCATCGGCATAGCTAACGAGGCGCTGGTCTCTCGCACCGCGGTTTTACCAAGGATCGAACTGGCGCGCCCGAAGCAGGTTATCGGCAAGAATACTGTTTCTGCAATGCAATCAGGTATAATATTCGGCTATATCGATCTCATTGAGGGCATGATCAGGCGCATTGAGCACGAACTGGGATGCAAGGTGAAGGTTGTGGCTACCGGTGGTCAAGCCTATCCCTTTGCTGAGGAGATACCGGCAATAGACGTAGTTGATCCCAACCTTACCCTCATAGGCCTGCGCCTCATCTACGAGATGAACAGGTAGGAGCGATGCTGAAAGACAAGACGATAGTGCTGGGTGTAACAGGTAGTATCGCCGCCTACAAGGCTGCCGAGATCGCCAGCCAGCTCACTCAGTCAGGAGCTGTCGTGAACGTGGTCATGACCGAGGGGGCTACTGAGTTCATATCCCCTCTCACTTTCCGCGCTCTGACATCAAGGCCTGTGGTGACCGAGATGTTCGATGTGACCTCTGAGTTCAGTGTCGAACACGTATCGCTTGCCAGATCCGCTGACATCGTGGCTATCGCCCCGGCGACAGCTAACGTAGTTGCCAAGCTGGCTGCCGGCATCGCCGACGACATGCTGTGCTGCACTGTACTGGCCACCAGGGCGCCCGTGGTAATCGCGCCAGCCATGGAAACCAACATGTACGACAACCCGATTACCCGGGACAATCTGTCCGAGCTCAAGGAAAGGAACTTCGTGATCGTCGGCCCCTCCACAGGTTGGCTGGCCTCGGGCAGGGAAGGACTGGGACGACTTGCTGATATCGACGACATCATAGGCACGATTCGCCGGATACTGGGCAAGAACGGCGATCTGGCAGGGAGGCATATCGTGATTACCGCAGGCGGTACCCAGGAGCCCATCGACCCTGTCCGCTGCATAGTCAACCGCTCGTCGGGCAAGATGGGTTACGCCCTTGCCGAGGCAGCCCTCGACCGTGGCGCAAGAGTGTCGCTAGTCACCGCGCCTGTCTCGCTGAGGGCACCTGTCGGAGCCGAAGTGATCAACATCGGCACTGCGCAGGAGATGCGTCAGGCTACGGAGAGCGTCGCACCGGAAGCCGACGTGCTGATCATGGCAGCAGCTGTTGCTGACTTCCGTCCCAAGAACGTGGCAAGAGACAAGCTCAAGAGGCGGGGCAGTTTCAAGCTGGAACTCGAGTCTACACCGGACATCATCGGCACCCTGAGAGGGGGCTTCGTCAAGGTGGGATTCGCCGCCGAGATCACCGAAATGGTTGAGAATGCGACCGAGAAGATAAGGCAGAAGGGACTTGACCTTATCGTCGCCAATGATGTTACGGCGGCGGATAGCGGATTCGGCGCGGACACCAATAGAGTGACGATTATCGACAAGGATGGTGGTATCGACGCCCTGCCCTTGTTGTCCAAGCGGCAGGTGGCTGACAGGGTCCTCGATAGTGTGGCCCGCGTTCTCGGGAAGCCCGAGCCCTGAGGCACGTAGGGCTTCCCGTCCGAAGTCCCGTGCTACTCAAAGCTGATAAGTCATTGTGTGGATCATAGTCGAGAGATACTAGAGGTGCAGAGATAATGCCTGACATGCCGAAGGCCTATGAACCCGGCCTTATTGAGAAGAAGTGGTATGACTTCTGGCTAGGGGGCGGCTATTTTACCCCCGCAGTAGACCGTGAGAAGAAGCCTTTCGTCATTGTCATGCCGCTTCCGAACGTCACAGGCGATCTTCATGTGGGTCATGCCCTGTTTATAACACTGCAGGACATTATGACCAGGTGGCACAGAATGCTAGGAGAGCCTGCTCTGTGGTTGCCTGGAACCGATCACGCTGGCATTGCCACACAGGTGGTTATCGAACGACGACTGGCTGAACAGGGCAAAACCAAGGAGGAAATAGGTCGCGAGGCATTCACGGGTCTGATCTGGGAATGGGCAGAGAAGAACAGAGCCGACATCAGACGCCAGCACCAGCAGTTGGGTGCTTCGTGTGATTGGACACGGGAGAAGTTCACCCTGGATGAAGGCCCGAGCAGAGCGGTACGGACGGCGTTCGTGCATCTCTATCATAAGGGTCTCATATATCGTGGCGAGCGGATGGTGAACTGGTGTCCCCGTTGCCGCACCGCGATCTCTGACCTGGAGGTGGAACACAAGGACACAGTGGGCCACCTCTACCACATTCGTTATCCCCTTGCAGACGGGGAGGGCTTCATCATTGTGGCCACAACCCGCCCCGAGACCTTTCTCGGCGACACCGCTGTAGCAGTTAACCCTTCAGACGAGCGCTACAAGCATCTGGTTGGAAAGTGCGTTGTTCTGCCGATCTTGAACAGGACTATACCGATAGTCGCCGACGATGCTGTTGACACAGTCTTCGGCACCGGCGCGCTTAAGATCACACCAGCTCATGATCCCACGGACCTGGAGATAGGGCAGAGACACGGTTTCCCTCTCATCAATGTCATGAACCCTGATGCCACTATGAATGAAAACGCCGGGCCATATCAGGGCCTCGATAGGCTTGCATGTCGAGAGAGAGTGCTTGCCGACCTGGAGGCCGACGGCCTGATCGAGAGAACCGAACCGTACTCTCACGCGGTCGGACACTGCGATCGCTGCCAGGCGATGATTGAACCGACCGTTAGTCTCCAGTGGTTCCTTCGGACACAACCGCTAGCCGATGCTGCAATCGAAGCTGTCAGGAGTGGCAGGATCACGATAATCCCGGAACGCTTCACCAAGCTGTACTTTGAGTGGATGGAGAACATCCGGGATTGGTGCATCAGCCGACAACTCTGGTGGGGGCACCGCATCCCCGTATGGTACTGCCGGGAATGCACGCAGGTCACAGCCTCGATAGATGAGGCGACAGGTTGTGCCCATTGCGGATCAGAGGCGCTGGTACAGGACCCTGACGTTCTTGACACCTGGTTTAGTTCGGCACTGTGGACTCACTCTCCGCTGGGTTGGCCTGACGACACTGAGGACCTCCGCTACTTCTACCCGAGCTCCGTAATGGAAACGGGCTACGATATACTATTCTTCTGGGTGGCCAGGATGATCATGATGGGGTTGGAGAACATGGGTGAGATTCCATTCCGCACCGTCTACCTTCACGGGCTGATTAGGGACACAAGTGGAGGTAAGATGAGCCGGACTAAGTTGCAGGCGAATGCTATGAGCCCTGCCGAACCTATAAGCGTGTATGGAGTTGACGCGCTGCGCTTCTCCTTGACCGTCGGGACTACAGCGGGGAATGATATGAGTCTGGGCACAGACAAACTGGAATCGGGGCGCAACTTCGTCAACAAGCTGTGGAATGCCTCCAGATTCATCATCCAGTGCATGCACCGTGAGGGATGGGATGCCCACACCGCAGAAGCTCCGTTGGAGACTGTGGAGGACCGCTGGATTATGAGTCAGCTCAATCGCCTTGTCGCCGACGTGGACGACTTGATGCGGGCCTTCCGGTTCGGCGAGGCGCTACAGCACATATACGAGTTCATCTGGTCGAGGTTCTGTGACTGGTATGTCGAGATTGCGAAGGCACGAATTCGTAGTCAGGGGAAGCCCTCACCGCTGCCCTTTCTCTTTAACTCACTGGACACTTCGCTGCGCCTCCTCCATCCGTTCATGCCCTTCGTCACCGAGGAGCTCTGGCAGAGATTGCACGGAAGGCCGGTCGATTCAGTTCTGAGCCTTCAATCGCCAGTCGGCAGCACCGCCTCTGCTGAATCCCTGATGGTTGCCCCTTACCCCACAGCGGATGCATCGGCCTTTGATCCAGGGGCGGAGCGCGTCATGGATGCGGTAATCGACATCGTACGCTCCATTCGAAACACCCGCACTCAGAACAAGGTGGCCCCCGATAGATGGATTGAGGCCCGGGTATACGCCGGTGAGCTCCTCCCCGATCTTGTCACCGAGGCCGGTATGATAGAGACGCTCGCCAGGGCCCGTCCCCTGCACATACTCAGTCGAGAGCAAGAACGACCCGCAGAGGAGAGGGCTATCGTGTCGGTACTGAAGGAGTCCGAGGTTGTTCTGCCCTGGGCCGGCATGACCGACCTATCGGTTCAGGAAGAGCGACTTCGCAAGGAAGGCGCTGAGCTCAGGTCGAGAATCGCTCACCTCGATGCCAGACTCAATGATGCCTCCTTCCTGAACAAGGCGCCGGCCGAGGTCGTTGATAAGGAGAGGCGAAGGCTTTATGCGCTCAAGGACAGGTTGAGGAGAATCGACCAGGAACTGTCCTGAAGATCGCCTGCCCCTGAACTGAAAGTGGGAACAGGCTAGAGATCGGGTCTCGAGCCGTTCTACCATACTCAGGGTCTCGTCCCCGGCGTCACCGTAGATCTGGAGGGTGTTCCTCTGCGGCCTGTTAACTCCTGAAGCTTTGCCAGAGCCTTCTTAGTATCACTGGCAACACACGACTTATCAGATCTCTCCACCCGACCCTTAAACAGCCAGTATGTGAACTCGTCCAGTTCCTCGAGGTTAATGGACTTCAGGTGAGGATAGCACTTGCCACTTCTGAACTGCTTCAGTAACGTGGTGCGATCGGCTCCGTAGACACGATAGTAGGCCTGGTCGGGAGTGCCGTCGTCCCTGGTCAGACCGGCAACCCGCCTTTCCTTTCGGATCTCCTCGGTCACCGCAAGGATCAAGAACCGCTCCACCACTACACCGTAGAAGTAGTTGAGATGAGTGCGATACTTTGCGCCGCCGACCAGATCCCTGAACTCGGCTCGGGACAACTGCACAGGGGGCTTGCCAAAGAAGAGAAGGTCGGTGCGTTCGCCTTCCGGAATCAGCCCTTCCAGTTCCTCGCACAGCCTTTCGGCCAGCGTCAGCCAGTCGAAAGCTTCATTGTCCAGGAGGTATCGGTAGTGGCGTCCGTTATGGTCCTCCTCAGTAACACTCCATCCTCGAATCGCCTCAAGCAGCGCCACATACCAGTGCTTGCCCTCAGCAACTGAGGTCTTCAGCCGTTCGATCAGCCAGGAATCTGCGGTGGACACACCTCCGCCTCCGTCGTTGTTCGCGCGCGTCACCCTGACATTATATATCGGCCCATGGAGGCGCTCAACCAGATGGGGTATCGCGCGTTCCCGCTCCGCCGGAGTGCGTGAACCGTGGCCGCTTCAACAATCCTGAAACTGGAGCCCTGAGGTGGCCCCATAGGTGCGACATCGTGGCCAGCCGGGCTATCGCATGAGGAACGTCTCAAGCTGCGTGAGATCGGCAATAGACTCGTTGTTGCCGTTGCCCGATCTGTCGAGGTACAGTGCGTGCAAACCTGCCTCCCGGGAGTTCAGGAAGTCCATCTGCCAGTTGTCACCGACGTGGACAGCCTGAGCGGGCTGAACACCCAGTTCCTCACATATGCTGAGATAGAAGTCCGGGTTCTTCAGTTGCCTGTAGTCAGAAACCGACGAGAACACCCGCACGAACTGAGGTTCTATCTCGTGCAGCAAGAAGCGGAGAAACTCCTGGGGCGTGCAAGAGGCAACGATCAACCTGTACCGCTTGCCCAGCGAACGGAGCACCTGCATCACCTCAGGGTAGTAACGAATCCTGGACACGCACTCGCGTATCACCTGGTCGGCAGAGCCAAGGTCGAGCCGGCTGACCCAGTATTGAATGTCGTACCATTCCATCCTGTGCTGTCCCACACTATCGTATTCCTCGAAGACTGACTCCCTGGCCCGGGCAGGATCCAGCCCTGTTCTCTGCGCGTACAGTGCAGGAATAGCCTCATGCCATAGGGCTGCGCTGAAATCATGCGTAACAAGTGTTCCCTCGGCATCGAATGAGACGAGCTCGACCTCTTTCATCGGAAAGCTGATACTATCATGCCCGGAAAGGCTAAGTCCATTTGCCCGATCTCAGCCCTCGGGATAGAATACAAACAATGGTGGATCAACCCATCGCCGAGAAACTGACTCGAACGTTTGAGCTGGGGCCGATAAGGCCTCCCAGCGAAGCACATTCACTGTTGATAAGGGCCACGCGGAACTGCCCCTGGAATCGTTGTCGGTTCTGCCCTGTCTACAGAGGCAGCAAGTTCGAATTGAGGCCGGTCCCCGAGATCATCAGGGACATCGAGTCGGCGAAGGACATCGTGGACGGCATCAAGGAACTGGCATGGAAGATGGGCCATGGGGACAGAGTGCGAGAGGTGGCGGCAGCATTGTGCGATCGGCCTGATTACGGCCCGTGTGTTAGTCATGTTGCTCTATGGCTCCTCACCGGAGCCAGGTCAGCGTTCCTGCAGGACTCCAACACTCTTGTCATGCGCACTCCCGAACTGGTGGAGGTGGTCGCCTTCCTGAGACAAGCTTTTCCCGGGCTGAGAAGAGTCACCACATACGGTCGGTCGCACACCGCCGCAAGGAAGCCTCTGACAGAGCTCCAGGCGGTTAAGGACGCAGGTCTGGACAGGATTCACATCGGGCTGGAGACCGGCTACGACCCGCTGCTGGCATACATGGAGAAGGGCTGCACTGCCCGGGATCATATCGAAGGTGGAAGGAGGGTCAAGGAAGCAGGCATCTCCCTGTGTGAGTACGTCATGCCCGGTCTGGGCGGCAAGAAGATGTCCGAAAGCCATGCCCGCGAGACAGCCGCGGTCTTGAATGAGATCGACCCGGATTACATCAGGCTGCGCAGCCTGCACGTATCTCCTGCGATCTCTCTCTGGTCGAGGGTCGAGACGGGCGAATTCGAGCCTCAGACAGAGGATGAGGTGGTCAGGGAGATCGCTCTCTTCATCCAGAATTTGGAGGTGGCCAGTCATCTCAAGAGCGACCATACGCTCAATCTGCTGATGGAAGTTCAGGGGCAGATGCCCGATGACAAGGAGAAGTGCCTGGGCATCATAGATCGCTATCTGTCGCTGCCGGATGATGAACGGCTCAACTTCCAGTTTGGCCGGAGGGCTGGATACTACAGCAGCCTTGCCGACCTGGGCGATACCCACAAGCACGATCTTGTAGACTATGCCCTGCGACGCACCCGGCAGGAAGATGTCACTGTCGAGGAGGCGTTGCTCAGACTGAAGAACACCTTTATCTAGCGACTATGTGAAGTGTTCTGTGCCGCCCTCGGCCGTGTCTCTAGTGTTCTGCTCGACATCGATCGCCAGGTAAAATAGTTCTCTGGTGGAAAGCAGGTAAAGCCATGCCAGGAATGAGCAGATCATCCCCATTATCACCACCATAGCGCCGACCAGAACGTTCGCGAAGGGAATCTCCAGCGACTGTCCCACCATCATCCCGGCCATGACTCCGCCGCCGATAGAGCCGATCACACCGAGCACGAGCGCTATCCACCCGAGGACTCTGAGAACAGCGGCTGCAAATCGTAGAAACGGATACCTATGCATGTTGCCTCCTTTCTATCACAAAGGCTCCTGTGACAGGATCTGGTAGCGGCCTCTTCTGTCGGGCACGACTTCGTTGCATGACTTCTGAATCAGTCCGATACAGACAGGATACATTATGAGTGATGCGAAACCGGCCACAGGTACAAGGCCTACAATCACGGTCGCGCGCATCAGGCTCTCAGGGATCGCCTGTCTGAACCCTCTCAGCCTTGTCTGCAGACCGACCCGGTCGGCAATACGCAGCCAGAACCTGAACACCCAATACAGATTGAAGAACGGGATGAAACTGAATCCGATAGCCCTTCTCGCGGTGAAATCGTCATACTTGACCATGGGCATTCTGGAGTGCATCAACCCGAAGTAGATAAGAGTGAAAAGCCCGAGGGTGGCAAAGTGCAGGAAGATGAGAGCATCGATCGATAGAACCCATGTCAGGTGGTGCTGGGCGAATGCGCTCCGCTGTTGGTCTGTGATGTTGCCAAAGTCGAAGGCGGGATCATAGATAGCCCTTCTCCGTGCCCGCGAAGGCTTCCATGCTATCCTTGCATCGCATTGCGGGCATACGCTGGCCAGCGGCATTGTCGACGCTCCGCACATAGAACAACAGCCCCTGCTCCTTATGGGCTCAGCGCCACAGGAGTAGCAGATAAGCGCACTGGCCTCTAGCTCTTTACCGCAGTATCTACAGAACATATCTGATCTTCTATCTCCCCGGCAGCCATCACGGGCTACGTCGCGCCCGCTTGAGCCGGCAACGCCATTCCCATTATACAGCAGTCAACCACTTCGGTTCACCGGGGCTGCCTATCTACCAGGCTGTTACAGGCCATCTGAATCTGGCCAACACAGATAGGAAACATGACAAGGCAAGCGAGATTCACGACAGGCACAAGACCCAGTATCAGCGTTACCAGCATGAGTGTCTTGGATATCGAGGGTTCGAGTCCCCGTAGCCTCAACTGGAAATTCAATCTGTCCACCAGCCGAAGCCAGAACACGAACTGCCAGTACAGGTTGAAGAACGGGATGAAGGAGAAGCCGATCGCCCTTCCGGCGCAGAAGTCATCGTGCTTGATCACGGGCAACTCGGAGTGCTTGAACCCGTAGTAGATGAGTGTAAAAAGGCCCAATGTGACAAAATGCAGCACTATCGCGGCAGCAACCGGGAACGCCGATGTCATCTTGTGCTGCGCGAACTCCTGCCGTTGCTCATCCGGCAGGCCGCCGAGATCATATCCAGGGTCGTAAACGTCTGTGACCATCCCTGTGATCCGCTCTCTTCCCTATTCGAACTCGTTCTTACCCATCGCCACGAAGATGATGGCAAGAAGGCCAAGGATGAAATATCCACTGAGGGCACAGATGGCCCCGGCAAGTGCCAGACCCCAGGCCCTTCTCTTGAGGGAGTACACGCCGCCGATTATGGCGATCACGCCGAAGACTATCCATGGGACTCCGAATGCACCCATCCAACCCGCCCCGACAGGCACTCCTATGACACCCCCGAGCACGGTCAATCCCAGACCCGAGATGGTAGCCGCCACCCCTGCCACTATGCAGAGTATCCCGGCTGCGGTGGGCTTCCACGTATGCTCCATAGTTTTGCCTCCTTCTGCCAGTTTGTCTAAAGATATAGTGACCGTGACCTACTGTCAATATGCCTGGCTACGATCAGCGCGACACACGCTGACCGCCCAACTCTTACTCAAAGACGTCCTTCGCCAGGCTCACGAGCAAGATCGCCGGAATCGCGAGCCCGATGTTAACCGCCACCAGCGCGCAGATCGATCCGGCCAGCGCCAGCCCCCATTTCCTTCTCTTCATGGCGTACACCCCGCCAATCATAGATATGATCCCCAGGACGACCACTCCAATGCCCACAAAACCCAGCCATTCCAGACCGGCAAGCTCCGCCGCAAAGAAGGCCGCTACGGTCAGTATCGCACCCACGCTGATCTGCCCTGCTCCCGCAATAACACAGAGAACCCCCGCCGCCGTAGCCCTGCACCTCTGCCTCCTCATCGCCCTGCCTCCTCGGGTACCCTATTCCTCACGCAGGCCAAACACATTTCGCCCATCCTCGAAGCCTTACGAGGACTATCGGCACTCACATTATCAGCTCTACACATTGTTGATCCCATTGAACTCGCTCTTCGACACGCTGATGAATATGATGGCCAGCGTACCGTATAGAAGATTCCCGGTCATAATCGAGCAGATTGCTCCGGCCAGTGCAAACCCCCATAGCCTCCTCTTCAGGGCATAGGCACCACCTACTATCGATACAATGCCCACTACCACCAGCGGAACCCCGAGGACACCCAACCATGATGTTCCCGCCAGTTCTGCGGGGAGTTCAACCAGTTCTATCCCCATCAGTAGTCCCGCACCGGCCAATACCACAACCACCACAAGCCCCAGCAACACGTTGATTACTCCTGCGATGATGCAGAGTATGCCTCCGGTTATCGGCTTCCAAGTTTGCTCCATCCCTTGTTCCTCCTTTGTGCTCGCTTATCTAACGGTAGCCCCAGAAGCCCTGCCTGTCAACAACCCTCAGGTTGAACACCGTCGTAACTGATACCGTGGGTCACGGCCCCACCCATGGCAACAGGGACACTATTAAGGGGATCGCTACCAGATAAAGGATCAACCCTATGATGACGCTCACTCCCAGCCCGATAAGAAACATGCGCCACCACAAACCCCAGGCCAATCTCCAGGTTGGCTTAACCTCGCTATCCATCTTCTGCCTGTCTTCTCGCCCGGCACCAGCGATTCACCAATGCTCCATCACGAGCAACACACAGCACCCGGGACCATCATTGCCTGAGCCATCTCCTCAGGCCTTCGACCTTCCGAGCATGCCGCCTGGCAGCTGAAGCGAAACCGATACCGAAACAGAGTAGTGCGATTCCGAAGAGGCCGGCGGGATGCGATAGAACTCCGAGGATAATGCCGCCCACCACCCCCACCGTGGCAAGAACGGCTGCCAGTGCGGTGTAGACATCCACCCTGCGGTTCACCCTGTATATCGCCTCCTGCACCTTGAACTGCTGCCACCTGGCGTTCTCACCGACCAGACTGCGCTCGCACTCCGGACAGAACACCTCATCCTCGTCGATACTCTTTCCACAGTGTTGACAATACACCATTGCCATATTCCGGCTCCCTGGGTCGACTCCAATTGTACGACACTGCTAATCAGAATTCAATGGGTACGGCAGCAAGAGCGGCCCTATTGCCCGCAGGTCCCTGATCATATACGCACCCTTGAGAGTATAGCCAAGCGAGCGGTAGTATTCCCTGGCGCCCATGCCGCTCAAAACCCTCAACCCACAGGCCCCGAACTCCTCTGCAGCGATCCTCTCGGCATCGCGAAGCAGTCCTTCGCCGAGACCGTGATGCTGGGCCGATCCCTCCATACTTCCCCCCAGCGGGACCTCCGTACCGAAGACGTGAAGCTCTCTCACTGTCGCTCGCTTCTCATGCACTCTTAACCTCAGCAGACCGAACAGGGTCTCATTTTCATCCTCATACGAGAGGAAGACCTCCCTGCCCCCCGCGGCTTCATAGTCCATTCTCGTCATCCGGGGTTTGCCTGTCACCCACCCGTCTCTCAGCCTATGCCCGTACTCCCGGCACCGGATGCAGCTGCACCTGAGCCCTGCCTCCTCCATCTTCCTGCGAATAGTTCCCCTCAGTGCCAGGTCCTTACTCCCTGCCATAATGAACCTGCCGGGGATATCTCTCATCAGCCTTGACACCCTCACATACCCGGGAATGATCGTCTTGATGGCAATCAGCAGGTCAACCATCTCATCGTTATCATAGGGCCGGTAGCGACCCGCCGTGTACCAGCGCTCAAGTTCACTCCCTTCAACGACCAGGGTGGGGTATAGTTTCAGCCCGTCCGGTCGAAAGCGGTCATCGTCAAACAACCTCTTCGACATCTCCAGATCAAGCTCGGGAGTCGAACCGGGCAGCCCCGGCATCCAATGGTAGTGTACCTTCAGGCCGCAGTTCCTCAGCCGTCCGGTGGCCTCGACAACCTCCGCCACCCCGTGTCCCCTCTTCGTCAGACGGTGCACATCATCGTCAAGGGTCTGCACTCCCAGTTCCACTCTGGTCACGCCGAAGTCGAGCATTCTCGCTATTTCGTCTTCTCCGCAATAGTCCGGCCTGGTCTCCACACACAGGCCCACGCAGCGACGCCCCGACGTCTCGTTGGATATCTTCGCTTCCTCCAGACTGCCTGAGCGGAACCCGTTCAGCGCATCGTAGCAGTCTTTGACGAACCGATACTGATAGTCGGCGGGATAGGCAAGAAACGTGCCTCCCATTATGATAAGCTCTATCTTATCGAGCGCGTGCCCCATGTCTGAAAGGGCCCTGAGTCTGATCTCCACCTGCTTGCCCGCATCGAATCCACAGCTTCTTGCCCTCAACACTGCAGGAGACTCCGGGGTGTAGCTCTTCGGGGCTTCGGGAGAACCCGGGCAGTACACACACTGTCCGGGACACGGATATGGCTCGGCCATAACCGCCACAGGCGTGACGCCCGAGATAGTGCGGGACGCTTTCCTCACTGTGACCATAGTGCCTCGATGTGCTAGAGTGTAGCAGAGTGTACCTATGGCGACAAACAGGGACTCCTTCGACCGTATCGCCGAAAGCTGGTATCGCGTCAGGCACTGGCCCCTGCTGAGACGAGAACTAGAGGAGGTAGCAGCAAGATGGCAGGGCGGCAGCCTCCTCAACATAGGTTGCGCCCACGGGCCCGACTTCCTGCCTTTCCGTGATGGGTTCGAGCTCTACGGAGTCGATAGTTCCCCTGCCATGCTGAGGCAGGGTCTGCGCTTCTCGGCCAAGCATAAGCTTTATGTCAACTGGGTAGCTTCAGACGCGCTCGCCCTGCCCTTTCCCGACGGCACGTTTGATTGGGCGATCTCGGTGGCGGCCTACCATCACATTAACGGCAGGACCGAGAGAGAGGGAGCCTTCGGCGAACTCAGGAGGGTTCTCAGGCCCGGAGCCGAGGCCTTCATCACCGTATGGAACCGCGGACAACCCCGCTTCTGGCTGAAATCCGGGGAACAGCAGGTTCCGTGGAAACTCAAGGAAGGCACGGTCTATCGCTACTACCACCTCTTCACCTATCGCGAACTGGCAAAGTCATTGACCCGGGCCGGCTGGGAGATAATCAGGATGCTTCCCGAGAGATCGTATGAGTTCCCGCTGAAGCACTTCTCACGCAACATCTGTGCCCTGGTGAAGGTGCCCCTACCTCCTGCCTGACATGAACCGGGGCAGCCGCTTCAGGCCGACCGCACGCACCAAAGCCTATGACAGAGGCCTCTGCCGATTCGGGGTGCTGGCCGGTGCCCGCCTAAGAGCCCGGCTTGCTGGCCGCGGCCTGCTCTGTCGCCTTCAATCTGTCGGGCAGGCCTTGTTCGATGATCCCTATGAACACATCGATCAGCGAGGGATCGAACTGGGACCCGGCGCATCGCCGCATCTCGGCCAGCACTTTCTCAGCGTCGATGGCCGGCCGGTAAGGACGCTCCGAGCTCATTGCCTCGTAGGCGTCGGCTACGGCGAGGATGCGCGCTTCTAATGAGATCGCCTCGCCCTTGAGTCCTTCCGGATAGCCACTCCCGTCCCACTTCTCATGGTGATGCAGGATGGTGCTCACGCAGGGAATCAGGTTCGGCACATTGCCGACGATGGTAGCCCCCAGCCGCGGATGGGTCTTGATCAGTTCCCATTCTTCGGCATTGAGCTTCCCCTTCTTGTTGAGTACTCTATCGGGAACGCCGA
The DNA here is from genome assembly GCA_046496625.1 of Dehalococcoidia bacterium. Taxonomy (GTDB): domain Bacteria; phylum Chloroflexota; class Dehalococcoidia; order GIF9; family AB-539-J10; genus RBG-13-51-36. The sequence goes on from JAWOGR010000149.1 coordinate 15,725, forward strand.
TCTTTCCTATATCGTGGAGCAGCGCGGCGGTGCTCACCCTCGACACCTGTTCCGGCGGCAGTCCGCTGGCTTCCGCCAGCAAAACCGCATAGGTGTTAACCCTTCTCGAGTGTCCATAGGTACAGGGGTCCTTCGCCTCAACCGCCGAGACCAGGGCGTATATGGCACTGAGGCCGTTGTGCCTGGCATAGGTGCCGGAATCATTCACCGGCTCGGAGAGGACATTCGAGGACAGGTATACGCGGTTACCACCCGTCCGCTTGGCAAAGTAGAGGGCAGTATCAGCCACGGTGACCAGTTCGCCGGATATCACCCCATCAGACGGATAACCGGCCAGACCAATGCTGCACGTTACTGCGACTTCCTTCCTCTTCATCTCGTCGGCGAGCGTCTTGCGGACCCGCTCCGCCACCACATGCGCATCGTTCACATTTGTGTCGGGAAGGATGACGATGAACTCATCTCCGCCATAGCGAAAGGCCTGGTCGGCATTCCTGATGGAGCCCTTGATCATCTTCGCCACCTGCGCCAGAAGAACGTCGCCCGACGGATGGCCGTATATATCGTTGTATGTCTTGAAGCCATCCAGGTCGAGGATAAACACAGAGAACGCCGTGCCGTGGCGGCCGTGCCTGGAAAGCTCCTCCTTCATCCGCTCCTCAAAATGCCTCCTGTTAAACAGCCCGGTAAGCTCGTCGACTCGTGCCCTCTGCTCGGCCTTAGCGTAAAGCTGAGAGTTCTCGATAGGCGTGGCGATCTGCAGGGCCACCTGCTCCAGGAGCCTTATCTGCTTGGCACTAAACGCGTCACGCTCCCTGCTGGCTACAATGAAAGATCCTATACACTCGTCTTTGATCTGCAACGGCAGGTACACGATAGAGCGTACTCCCTGGCCGATGTGGTGCTTCCCGGTCACGAACATCTGGTGCCCCACCAGGTCGGGTTCATACACCTTCTTCTTCTCCCTGCATACATGCTCGGTAGCCGTCCCGGCCAGCGGAATCCTCCCGTCGCTCTTCCAGGGAGAATCGATGTTGCTGGACAGCGCCAGGATATGTAGTTCGTCATCCTCAACCAGAGAGACAGTCGCCCAGTCGAAGTCAAGCATATTCCTCAACTCACTGACGAAACTCTCGAATATCAAGTCCATACTCATACTGGAGGTGACGATCGTGGCCAGCCGGTTGAGCAGAGTGATCTCTCTGTCCTGCTCCTGCAACTGCTCGTTATAGTATTCCTTCTCAAGGCTCGCGGCCACCTGTGTTGTCATGGACTCCAACAGATGCATGTCCTCAACCGTGTAAAGCTTCCCATCACGCCTCCCGCTCACTGCAAGGATCGCCGCGATCTCGTCTCTGTTGACGACGGGAATGAATATCTCGATCTCGGCAGATCGGACACTGTCTTTCTCATCCTGCCACATAGACTGGAACTCGGGCAAAATGGAGAGGTTTCTTTCCGGTAGTATGGTCTGTTCTTGCCTCAACCACTTCAGTATTGGACTGTCCGGACGCAGCTGCAGCACAGCCATAGGGTTATGTTCCACAGGGGGATAGGAGAACCTCGCCACAAAGAATCCATCATCACCTCGCGGCAGAAGCACACACGACCTGCGGCAGTAGATGGATTCCGAGAGAAGACCTACGAACTCCTTGCCGAACTGCTCCATATCCTGAACGTCGTGTATGGTCGCGACGAACTGCGACAACCGGCGGCGGTGTGCGTACCTCTCTCCTATGAAGGCCCGCTCCATCCTCGTGCGCCACGGTGCACCGACCTTGTTGGCGAAGAGCAGGACCGCGGGAATTCCCAGGACCAGCGCTACCAGGAGAGACCGGTCTGTATCGCTAACGAGCCCCCTCGAACTGACGAGCGAGAAGACCAGCAGGACGATACCGATGCCGGTCCCGTAGAGAAGGAGGTTTATCAGCGCACTACGGAAGATAACCCTGACATCCAGCAGCCGGTGGGCAACGACGGCGTATGTCAGGGTGACGGCAACGACCAGGTTGCCCACATGCGAAACCGGATACTGAGTAGCCCAAGGCAGGATGTTGATAATGAGGGAGGCCGTTATCGCGCCTATGGCAAACATAAGATAAGTGATCTGGTTGCGTTCCTCCGGGTCGGACAGAACACTTCGTCTACGAGCTAGAGCAGACACATCCCTCAATCCCACTATCACGAGAAAGAGTACGATCATGCCGACCACCCATGTTCCGTAGTTGATCGGCTGCACTGATGCTGGAATCCTGTCGAACGCTGCCAGTACGATGGTTACTATAGGGAAAGCATAAGGCCAGGGTACCCTCATAGGGGCAGAACTGTAGAAACTGGCAATGAAAAAATGGAACTGCACCAGCATCAGGACGAAGATAGAGATGGCGATCCTGACCTCAACAATCTTATCCAGCCCAAGCAGATCGCTTCTGCTCAAGAAAGTGGTGAAGCTCCATACGGCTGCTGTGGCCAGGAATGCAAAGAAGAGCTTCTGCCTCCGGTCCCACGGTCGGTTGGTCAGCAGGATGACGAACAATGGAACGTAGACGACAACAGCGATGAGAGGAATGAGAACGTCCGGACCTATAGCACTTGTCATGATATCGCCTGGCTACCATCTACATTTATATTCGAATACATTTAATCTGTCAAGAAGGACATTTGCAATCCCCCGAAAGTACGGTGGTATGGAGGGCTGAAGCTCCATCGGTCGCGATACTCTAGACCGTGTATGGTGTGAATGTCAAAGCCAACTGTGCACCGGTCGTCCTCTCACAAATGAGAAGGTGGCGAGGTGAAAACCTCGCCACCTTCTCTACAGGAAAGCCCTCTCAGGCCTCAACCACTATGGTGTCATCTGGCAACCGCACGCTCCTCTTCGACAACCGGCACCGCCTCAACAACGACCTTCGGGGCTCTCAACATGGAGATCACCTCGTCTGACGGGTTGATGTGTGACCGTCCCAGACCATTGGCGCCAGCACCTTCTGCCTGGCGCTGGGCGAAATAGCTGGCAAACGCTCCTTGGGGAAGAATGCTGATTTCGATAGGCTTCAGGTCAAGTACTCTCACCATGTCGCCGATGAGTCTGTAGAAGTTGCAGCGATATCTCCTGTCAAGTCTACGAAACTGCTCAAGGGTTGCCGCGGCAACGCTCTCTTCGCTGGCGATATAACCGTCCTCGAATTCAACATAGATATGCAGGGTTGGCTTGTTATCGACTATCTCCTTGCGTGCCACCCAGTCAACATGGGGGATGCCCATCTTCTCGATCGCTTCTGTGATAGTCCGCTCGGTCAACCGCCCCAGGCCGGCCACATCCACGAGATCATCGACACGGCTGTGAAAAACCATCTGCGGAATATCGATGTTGAGTTTGTGGTTACGCAGTGATGTGATCCTCACCATATCCCCCAGCCTGTATCTAGTCATGATCCCGCCGTGGAAGTTCGTGATGACCGGCTCGTATAGCCCTCCTTCGCTGACTTCGTCCAGCAATACAGTCTTGATTCTATAAGACTCATCCATTTGCCATCTTAACAGCTCTCGCTCGGGGATGAACTCAAAGAAGTTAAGATTGGGAACAAAGGTCAAGCTGTCGTAGTCCCATGTCTGTATTGCATACACGCCACCTTCTGTTCCGCCGTATACCTCGAGAGGGCATCTTCCCCACAGACCTTCCACCGTGTCACGGAAGACCGCACTGTCTACACCGCCGCCCAACACGGCCTTGACCGACCACAGGTCCCTGGGGAGCATGGCGCGACCTGCCAGCTTGCTTCGCACAACCGCCTTAGCCACTCGTGCAAAGGCGCGGGGATGTGACAATAGGAACCGCCTGTCTATGCTCATGTTCCCCCTACGAAACATCTCCCCGATGTAGACGAGAATAGAGGGTAGCCCACCGACCGCGTCCAATCCCTTAGTCAAAGCTTCCTCCAACGCAGCCTTCATCCTTTCATCGAAAGTCCTGCCTCCCATATCGGAATCCGAAGGCAGGAAATCGATGCCGAGTGCCTGCTGCATCAAGTATCCGACCACACCGGAACCGTAGTAAGGAGAGCTTATGGTGGGCAGAGCCTGCATATGCTCCTTCAGCGGAAAATCGCCGCGATGATTGCAGGATCCCAGCAGCCCGATACCACCCGCTACTTTCTCGAAATCATCCATGAACTTCTGGGGAAACGGTACCCACTTGAAGTTGTACTCGCCTGCGCGCCCCACGGTGTGCACCCAGACCGCAGGTTTCGTCGGCAGCCAATCCTCGTGACGGTCCGTAAGCTCGGGCAGGTAATCGTCATAAGTCGTCAGTGGAACCTGATTGCGAAACTCCTGCACCGTCTCGGGCATGGCACCCCTCATCAGCCTCCTCCCCATCTCGCATCCCTTTAGTAACTGGATCTGCTCGAGGAGCAATCTCTTCTGGATGATCATGAACTCCTCGAGATTCAGATTGAGGAAACCGCAGCACATCTTCCACAACTCCTCCTTCTTCCCCTCCCGCATAAGTTCTACCGGCCTTGTCATACTGTACCTCCGTCCCTGTACGGCACTGCCGGAAGAGCGCCTTCCAGCATGTGATAGTACAGAAGCTTTCCTGTGTACTCAGTATGACAAGGGGGTATAGGCTTGGGAAGGTTTTATGTTCTAGAAGATAGTTCTAGTTGAAGCTGTGAGGGTTGTGATGGACGGGGAAAATTCGAATGGCGGGGTCAGACGCTCTTGATCTTGGGAGATCCGCCCAGCTTCTGCAGTTGTTGCGACAGCTGGCCGAAATCGTTGTCATCCGGTTGCTTGCCCAGTTCCAGTCCATAGCTAATGAAGAACTGAAGGAAGTTGCGCAGCAACTCCTTGGTCCCCTCCTGAAACTGGGCGAACTCCTCCCGGGTTATGCCACCGGGCCTGGCGGTCTCTTCCTTCAACCGGCTGTCGATCAGGAAGTTGATGAAGTCCGGCCGGCTCAGGTCACCGCGGTTCTCGTCGATCTTCTTTGCCAGTTCGGCATCCACTATGAGCATTCTTCTATCAGCCATCTATCTCTCCTATCATAGCGCTCCTCTGTCCTCTATATGAACAAGGGGTGACCTCGATCCATTGCAGGCACCCCTGTC